>DASXUJ010000127.1 GCA_036504895.1 Syntrophorhabdaceae bacterium | reverse complement strand
CCAGCTTACATCCTCGACCGAGATGCCAAGCCATCCCCGTATGACTTTTCCCTCGGCGATCAGCGTTTTACCGATATGGAGGGCGATATTACTCGGTATGGAAAAACCTATTCCTTCAAATCCCCCTGAGGCGCTAGCAATGACCGAATTTACCCCTATTACCTCTCCCTGCAGGTTGAGAAGGGGTCCGCCGCTATTCCCGGGGTTTATGGGTGCGTCCGTTTGAATGAAATCCTGATAGCCGCTCGGGTCGGTGATGCCCGTCCGATGTTTCGCGCTGATAATGCCCTGGGTCACGGTCTGGTCGAGGCCTCTCGGCGCCCCTATGGCCACGACCCATTGACCGACCTGCATTTTATCGGAGTCGCCGAATTTTAACACCGGGAGGCGCTCTTCGGTGGGGATCCGGATGATTGCGAGGTCCGTCTTCGGATCAGTGCCTACCACCTTTGCCTGATATCGCCGGCCCGTGGAGAGGACCACCTCGATCTTGGTCGCCCCTCCCACTACGTGATAATTAGTGAGGATATACCCCCTCGTATCCATGACCATTCCCGTCCCGAGCCCCACCACTTCCTGTTTGAATTTCTTGGGCATTCTGGGCACGCCAAAAAAACGGCGAAGAAAAGGATCGTTTTCGAAGGGAAGCATCGGATTTCTCGCCGACTGACGCTCCGTAACCTCGATGTGGACGACCGCGGGAATGGCGGCCTTCGCCACTTCCACGATAGAGGTGGTCAGATCGGCGGATAAGGCGAAATTACCCGCGGGGGGCAAGGAGATCGCGGCAACCAGGAAGGTGGCAATCACCCACAGCCTGAGTGACCTTAGGGAAAAACGATCGGGCATAACAAACCTCCTTGAAACAGCATTTATATCTGGCTGAATTTAATACCCCTGGGGCGGGTTTGCATTGTCTTCGCTCCGATCGACCGCAGAACGATCTCAGGCAGACAAAAAAGAGCGAAAAAAAAGACCCCCTTTTCCTCAAAAAGGGTGTCCAGGGGAAACAGGGGTGATATGCCTGCGCACCACCGACCTGTTCGCGAAGGAGATACGGAAGAGATAGGAACGCAGTTTCAGTGCGAGTTTTTTTTTAACGGCCCGGACTTCTACAGGGGGATGACTATGCGCGAGTCCTTATTCGAAAAGGCCCCACGGCGCCGCATGAGCCACCCCCCCCGGCAGAGAGCTCAACTACCGGTACTACCCGATTCTTCCCGATTCTTCACCCGGGCAGAGGCCGAAGGAATAGACGATACCCTTCTTCTCGAGGGCGGAGACTGCAACCGAGGGACCTCCGTCGATCTCCTCTCCACCGCGCCAGAGGCTGTAACCTCCGCTGGCTTTGGTGATTACGCAGGGGATATTCCGCTGTTTAAACCACGAGACCCAGGTCTCGAGCATCTGCGCCGACGGCACAACCTTACTCACTCTGAAGAACAGGTTCGGGACCGGGTATTCCCCTTCTCTTTCCTGTTCCTCGAATTCTTCTTTACATGCATTCGTTTTCATGCCTTTCTCCTCATCATTGATGTGGCAGGTCCTTGCCTGCTCTTCGTCAGCCCCTCATGGGCGTCACCGACTATCAATAGAGCTTGCCCCTTTCATATTCCTTCAAATACTTAGTAGCAACTGCCGTGCCATACCCCCGGCTCCAATAAGTAACTAACATCATTAAATAAATAATAAAGAAGGCGGAGCGGGTGTGACAAAAAAGTCGGGGCCATGTCTTAAAGACGACAAAAATGTCGGTTTCTTCTTTACCGTGTATAGAACTGAAGGGCGTCGAAGATACCCTTCACGACAAACTGCACTGCAATGGATAGGAGCATGAGACCCATGATCCGTCTGGCCACCCTGGTGCCTGTTTTTCCAAGGAATTTGAGGATAGGCCGTGCCCTGACAAGGATAATATAAGACGCGAAGAAGACGAGCACGATACAGACCAGAAGCATTATGCGGTTGAAAATGGTTCCTGCCGTCTCGAAGAGGACTATCCCGGTGGAAAGGGCTCCCGGACCGGTAAGGAGTGGGATGGCGAGAGGGATGATGGTGATGTCGTCTCTTTCGGCGCCCGTAAAATCCTCATTTGAGGATGACTGGGTCCTCGTCCGGAACCCGAGGAGCATTTCGATGGAAATTACCATTAGGAGAAGTCCGCCCGCAATCCTGAAGGAGAACATCTCGATGCCGAGAAGGCGGAAGAGAAGATTTCCCGTCACGGTCACCACCATGAGGGTGGTGGCGGCGATAATTATCGCCCTTTTCATCATCACGGTCTTTTCTGCTTCCTCAAAACGTCCCAGAAGGGCGACGAAGAGAGTTACGTTGCCCACGGCATTCACGATCACAAAGAGTGACACGAAGGACTGGAGGAAAAAGGTTATGGCCGCGGAATCGTTGAGGCTGCGGATGAAGTCCATTATTAAAGTATATGCAGTTCGGGGGCGAATAGGAAGGCCACGGTCGGCAACCTGATCAGGAAAGGGTTGACAGCCGTGGATCGGTGAGCATATTATTGCCCTTGAAAGGACCGCCGAATGGGAAGACTCTATATACATAAACGGTACTTTGCCGGGGCCGAGACCAAGTGGGTGAGCTTCGAGAGCGACCCCTCCTTCAGGAGGACGAAAGGCGATATTTACGGAAGGTGTGTACCCTGCATTACCAACCTGTACGAACAACTGAAAGAGGGGAAAGAAGAGATATCCCTCGGCGCCGCCCATCAGTGCTGGAAGGTGGTGGTGACCCTTCCCGCCATGGAGGAGTGCGCCTCCTTCCTCGATGAATTCGAAAGGAAATTTCTAGGGGAGATGGCGGTGAAGGGGCGGTTCGGCTCCGGCGATCCGACTAAGGCCACCCGGGTGATCGTCTTCAATGCCGAAAATGAGGAGGAAAAAGAGAGACTCCTCGAGAGACTCTCCGCATGTGCCGCCCTTCTCGATCCCCGCCCTGCGGTCTCCTTCCACCGTGGTTGCGCGGAGCTGCACCACGACCTTTTGGGGAATTGGCGGGATTGGCAGGAGAAAGAGCCGGTAAAAAACCCGGGAATGAGGGAGGTCGTCCTCGACCGGATACGAAAGATGCTCTTTTGGGAGAAGAAAGCCTAAGGGTTGAGGCGCTTTCCCCGGTAATAGGCTTCATGGGCAAGGCGGAGCATGGCGCGGTCTCCTGGGCTATCGCCATAGGCATAGATATGGTCGAAACAGGAGAGATCGAGCTCTTTTTCGATCCTCTTCACTTTTTCCTTTCCGCTGCAATTCCTGGTGAGAAACCTGCCCGTGACGCGGCCTTCCTTTACCTCGAGCTCCGTGGCGATGAGGCCGATCCCGCGGCTCCGGCACCAGTCCCTGAGCCAGAGATCGATAGAGGCTGAGACGACGACCACCGTGTCGCCCCGCTCCTTATGCCATTCAAGGAGGTGATCCATCTCCTTTCGCACGATCTTGGGCAACTCCTCCAGAGAGTACCGTGAAGCAGTCTCCGTAAGCTCCTTCACGTTCAGGCCCCCAAAAAAATAGATGGACATCAGCTCCTTGGCGCGCCACGACCGGATGAAGCCGAAAAGAAATCCGGCGACCACCGGCAAAAGGCAGAGGACCCCGAGCCGGTAACGCGCCGGCCCCACGAGATACCTGATGAAGCCTGCAAAGCTGTCCCTGAAGCTGATGGTGCCGTCAAAGTCAAAAAGGGCGAGGGCCACGATAAAGCTCCGGCAAAGGCCCTTTCACTCCTCTTTCCCGCGGGAGCGGTAAAAGTCGTCGGGAGATGAAGGAAGCTCTCCTGCGATCAATCCTTTGAGCTTCCTTATAAGCTCGTGGTCTTCACTCATAAAGCCGCGCATGGACTGGATAGCCCGTCCTATGGTGCCGTCGCACAAGGGCTGGAAATCGGCGCGTACTTCGGGAGGAAGGGAATCGTATCCCCGGACGAGGTGATCGACCCATGGCGTGAGTAAGGCGGGATCGAGGCCGCTCCTCTGGTAGACATATCCTTCGAATGCCCCGGCCCGTGCGGCAAATTCATATACTTCGTTGTAGATACCCATAAATACCTCCTTTGCCGAAGAAACCGGTCCTTTTTTTGGCGCCCGTTACAGGACCTGTCTTACCTTCATCTCCTCTACGTGATGGAGGAACCTGCGGATCGAAAGGTCGAATTTTCTCGATTTTAAGAACAGCATCGAGACATCGAGGGAGAGCTTCTCCCTGAGCGGTACGGGAGTGAAGCGGGTAAAATCGTCAGGAAGCACCGCCCTTTTAATAAGGATTGAAATACCCTTGCCCTGAGATACCCATTCTTTGATAAATTCCGTGCTCTTCATATCGATGAGGGCAGAGGGCTTCGCCTTCATCTCTTCGAGGGCTGCGAGAACCATATTCCTCGTGGATGAGCCCTTCTCCCTTATGATGAGGGGCTGTCCGTCTATCTCCGCAAGAGAGATGGAGGCCCTCGCGGCAAAGGGATGGCCGTGGGCCACGATGGCAACCAGCTCCTCTTTCACCAGGGGAAAGGCCGCGAGGCTTTTCGTGGTTTTTTGATTGGCGACGATCACCACGTCATTCTTCATGCCTACGATCGATTTCATCAAATCGGCAGAATTGCCCACGTCAAGGGATATCCTGATGTCGGGATTATCCTCCTGGAAAGTGCCCAGGATCAAAGGCACCATCACCCGCGAGTAGACGGAGGTGGTGGCTACCTTAAGGAGGGGAGGCGTGTCGAGCTTCATGGTCCTGATGGCGTTCTCGAGCCCCCGGGCCACTGCCTCGATCTTCTCCGCATGCCTGAAGACGACTTTGCCTTCTTTCGTCAGTTTGAGAAAACCGTTTTCCCTTTTCAGAAGCCTGCTTCCCGTCTGGGCCTCGAGCTGCGCCACGTGGTTCGAGACTCCCGGCTGGGTCATGAAAAGAAGGTCCGCGGCCCGGGAGAAGCTGTTGAGTTTGATGACTTCATAGAAAACGATCAGTGAATTCAATGAGTAGGAGAACATAAGGTTTCCTTATAGAAATAGCATAGATCATGGGAGAGGCATGTCAAGATTTTTGTGAGCCCCCAGGAGACCGCTGACGGCTCCGAGCGCTCCAAAGCCTCATACTTCCTGAGTTATAATTTTATCTGATGCTCCATAAGAAAAAATGAAGTCACTAAGAGGTCTGGGGAAAAAGGACCCCCGGTGCTGAAGGAAAGAGGAGTGCCACCAGCTCCTCCGCGGAATCGACCAGAAAATCGGGATTTTTGCGGCAAAGGGCCTCCTTTGAATTGAAGCCCCAGGTCACGGATACGATCCTGATGCCTGTTTTGCGGCACGCGTCGATGTCGCGGACCTCATCTCCGACATAGAGGGTCTCTCCGGTCTGAAGGCTCCGATCTCTCAGGAGCCGGGCAAGGGCGAGGTCCTTCTCCAATATGGGGGCATCGGGAAAGATGAAATCAACCTGGCCGAAGCCGTTGCGGTGCAGGATATGGCGCACCACATCCTCGGAGTTCGAGGTAAGTATGCCGAGGCAATAAGACTCCCTAAGCCGCCCCACGGCCTCTTTCATACCGGGAAAAGGGATGGCCTTCACCATGCGAAGCCTGAGGAGCTCCTTAAACCGCCCGGTCCAGTCGTAAAGCCTTTCGGGGGAAAGGCCAAGTCTGGTCGTGAAGATCTCGCGGGCGCTCATTTCCCTTAAAGCCTTCCCCGGCTCCACATCGGCATAGCCGAATTCTTCCCCCAGCTCGTTCATACATTCAAAGAAAATGGGTCCTGAATCGATTATGGTCCCGTCAAAATCGAGGATAAGGCAGGCGCGTCCCATGCCCCATTGTACCATGTGAGCGGGAGGGAGACAAGGCTATCGTCTGCCTTATCGTCTGACTTATTATTCACTTTCATTATGGACCCCGGAATTCCGCGTACAGGGCTACTGCAGCGAAAAAAAGGGATGCAATGAGAACCTGCTCCCGTGCCCGCCCGACCGGCGGGCCTTGCCGGGAGCGGACGTAATCATTAGCGATTCTTATATAACATCAGATTAAATGAATTGACAGGTATGGTATACAAAATCTACATTAGCCCAAAGGTAACATTCATTTCTTCAACCTGTCGGCTTGAGTGTGGGCCCTGTGTCCGGTTGTGCGTCAATGGGTCGCGACGTCCTGAAGGAGGTCTTCATGCCCGTATTATTCACCCAGAATTTCGATGTGATCCAGGAGAAGGAAGCCGAATATGGCGAATTTATCGCCGCCTATCTGCCCCGGATGAATGAGATGGGGCTTGCGGCGGTGGGAGGGTATTACGTGGAGGTGGGATTCGGCCCCAGAGTGGTAGGCGTTCACCGGGCGGCCGACCTGACGGAGCTCTCACAGGTGATCTCCTCGAAGAACTTCCGGGACCTGAACCTGAACCTGAAATCCTTCGTCTTCAACTACAGCTATACCGTCCATGAGCCCCTGGGCAGGCTTAAGAGGCAGGAGTATACCATCCAGAAAGGGGTATGGAAGTTCCACCAGTATTACGATCTGAGGCCCGGCATGAAGGGGCAGTACGGGGACTTCATTATCAATGAGCATATCCCTGCCCTCAAAACCATCGATTACATGGAGATTACGGGCGGCTGGAACACGGTGATCGGGGGCACGAGCGAGATCGTCGCGGAATTTACCTTCAGGGATCCGGTGGATATAGGCCGGCTCCTCAACAACGAAGATTTCAGGAAGACCACTCTGAAACTGAAGAACGGATATGTGGCCAATTATAAAAGCCGCATACTCCGTTGCACGGAGCGCTTTGACGAACCTAAATGGTTCCGATTATAGACAGCCCGAAAGGGGAGGAGGCATTATGGCGACACGATTTATGGATCCCCACGACGTTCCGACCATTCCCGGCACTGAAGGTTGGGAGACGATGTATCCCTACCAGTACCAGTTCTCGAAAGACGATCCTGAGCGGTCGGCCTTCGAGAGCAGCCAGATCTGGTTCTATGACGGTCTCCACTACCCGGAGCCCCATTATCCCTTCGATCTGATTTGGGATGAAGCGTGGTCACTCGCCCTTTCCCAGTACAATACCCGCCATTTCATGGTCCCCCCGGCGCTCGGCATTGCCCACAGGATCGTGAACGGCTACGTCTACATCAGCCCCGTCGGCGTCCCCACCATGGAGGAGATCGAAAAGAGAGTTCCCCTTTTCGTCGAGCGCGCCGGCTACTATTACGAGAATTGGGACAGGCTGTACGAGAACTGGAAAAAGAAGATGACCGCCGTGCTCGAGCAGCTCGAGGCGACCACCTTCACCGATCTCCCTGAAATGGAGGACATACGCATCATCAGGGACGGCGTGGGTAAAGGGAGCGGCTATGAGATGCTCAAAAAATACGACGAGCTTATCAATCTGGGCCTCCTGTGCTGGCAGCACCATTTCGAGTTCCTGAACCTTGCCTATGCCGCGCAGGTTACCTTCTTCAATACGGCGGACCAGATATTCCCCGGTATCCCCATATCGACCCTCGTCAAGATGTCGGCAGGCATGGAGGCGCTCCTTTTCAGGCCGGACGCGGAGCTGATCAGCCTTTCGAAGCTTGCCGTGTCGGCGGGCCTTGAGGACGTCTTCGCGAAGCCCCTGAAAGCGGAGCAGCTGATGGCGGAGCTCGAGAAGATCCCTGTGGGGAAGGAGTGGCTCAGCCAGCTGCACAAGTCCCGGTATCCCTGGTTCTATATCTCCACCGGAACGGGATGGTACCACACCCACATCTCCTGGAACGATAATCTCAACATCCCCTTCGATGCCATACGGACCAATATCAAGGCATTGAAAGCGGGTAAAGAGATAGGGAGGCCCACGGAAAGCCTCCTCAAGGAGCGCGACAGGATCGCGGAAGAGTACAGGGGCCTCATACGAAGCGACGATGACCGCGCCGCCTTCGACCAGGCCCTTTCAGTGGCCCGCCTTGCACTGCCTTATGCCGAGGACCACACCTTCTATGTGGAGCACTGGTTCCACAGCCTCTTCTGGGGCAAGATACGCCAGGTGGGCAAGGTGCTGGAAAATGCCGGTTTTATGGAAAATGCGGATACGGACATCTGGTACCTCAAACGGGATGAGATCAAGCAGGCCATATGGGACTACACCACGGCCTGGGCAACGGGAATCAAACCCCGGGGGCCCTCGTACTGGCCGAAACAGATCGCCCGGAGGAAAGAGATATATCAGAAGTTCAAAGAGTGGACGCCTCCGCCGGCCCTCGGCACGCCGCCCGAAGTAGTCACCGAGCCCTTCACCATCGTGATGTGGGGCGTCACGGGGGACGTGCTCAAGGGATGGCTTGCGGGTCCGGAAGAGGGAGAGGTCTCCAACGAGATCCAGGGCTCCCCGGGATCTTCGGGAGTGGTCGAAGGAAAGGCCAGGGTGCTCATGAGCGTTGAAGAACTGGCCGACCTCCAGGAAGGAGAGATCCTCGTAGCGAGGACCACTTCCCCGAGCTGGGCGCCATCCTTCGTGAAAATCGCCGGCGCCGTCACCGACGTGGGCGGTCCCATGTGCCACGCGGCGATTGTCTGCAGAGAATATGGATTACCCACGGTAGTGGGCACCGGCAAAGGGACACAGCGCATCAAGACGGGAGACCTGATCCGCATCGACGGAGATACGGGGAAGGTCGTCATTCTCGAACGGGCGAAGGCATAAGCGTTCCAGTCTCCCCGGGGGAAGACCGGGAGGAAATCACAAAACTGGAGGAAACCCCTCCGGAGGGCGGTATGGAGGAGAAAGAGAAGAGACTCACCTTATGGTATGAAGAGACGGACGGAAAGGATTTTCCCCTTGTGGGAAAGAAGAATGCCAACCTCGGAGAGATGATAAAGGCGGGAATCCCGGTCTCTCCGGGGTTCGCCCTCACCATTCACGCAAATAACCGGTTTCTCGAGCTGACGGGGATTAAAGGGACGATCGAAACCCAGATAGAAACGCTGGGACACGTCACCTTCGACACGGCAAAACACGCGAGCGCCATTGCCATGGAGCTTATCGAATCCGCGGAGATGCCCGCCCTCCTCGAAGACGATATCCTCGAAAACTACGACAGGCTATGCGAAATGTCCCAGTGCCCCTCCTGCCCGGTGGCGGTACGAAGCAGCGGGGCCGTCTCCATGCCCGGACAGATGGAAACCTATCTCAATATCTGCGGCGAGAAGGACCTGATCGCCTATATCAGGAAATGCTGGTCGAGTGCGTACAACACGGAAGCGATCATGTACAGGATGAATAAAGGCATGCCTTTCCTCTTCAATATAGGGGTCGGCATTCCGAAGATGGTCAATTCCCGGGTATCGGGCATCATATTCACCATCAATCCCATAAACGGAGACATGTCGAAAATCTCCATAGACGCGAGCTACGGTCTCGGAGAGGCCGTGGTAAGCGGTCTCGTCACGCCGGACACGTACCTCGTGGACAAGGTCACCTTCGAGCTCATCAAGCTGGTCGTGGGCAGCAAGGAGATCCAATGCGTCTACAGGGAAGGCAGCAGCGACATCGTGGAAACGTCGGTAGACGAGGAGAAGAGGGTAACCCGGTGCCTCTCGCCGGAGGAGGTGAAGGAGCTCGCAAGGGTAGGAAAGCTGATAGAAGGGTACTACGGGAAAGCCTATGACATTGAATTCGGTATCGACGGCGACATGGAGTTCCCCCACAATGTCATCATCCTCCAGGTGAGGCCGGAGTCCGTATGGAGCAAGAAGGAGGCGGCTCCAAGGACGGAACGGAAGCCGGATGCCATGTCCCGCATCGTGAGCCAGTTGATGACGGGAGTAAGGCTGAGATAAGGACCCTGCACGCCGCAACGCGAGGGTGGGTACAGAGCGAGGTTATAAGGCCCGTTCCAGAGGGCGGACCTGCATTGCACGAAGTTCCATAAAAAATGAACAGGGGGCAAGGCATGGATGAGCAGCAGGGAGGAATAAAGCAGCCGTTTTTAGGGATACTGGCAACCGTGATCGTTTTCTTCATCGCCTTCGGAATCATCGTCTGGTTCAAAACCGATACTTTTCTCACCTGGGCGGGTTATCTCGCCATGACCCTTATCCCCAGCTCCATTATCATAGGGATGGTCTGGCAGACCAATTATCCCCCGCCTGCGGATAAACTGGAGCAGCCTTTAAAGGGCCTTTATCTGCTCCTCATCAACTTTCTCATGGGTGCTCTCGTGGCCGCGTGGTCCTTGAAGACCGTGGGGGGCTTTGTGCAGCCGCCGACCCCCTTTCTCGTCTTTTTCACGATCATGACGGTGATAATGACTTTCTGGTGCGTGGTGGTGTGGCAGTGCTGGCCGGCGGCAGGGATCAAGGGGAACCACCCCGCCTTCGTGGGGTTCGGCACCCTCGTGGTCTCCTATGCCGTTGCATGGATACTCTTTAAGGCACTTTTCAATTTTGGCTTCGCAAAGGGCGCGCCCTTCTATAGCCCTGCCCTCGATCCGGGAGGGGCCTTCAACGCGTGGTCGAGCCTGGCCTTTTTTCTCACGGCCCTGGCCGTCATACTTGCCTGGGTGGAGCTTGATTTCTGGCCCTTAAGCAGCATCCCGGCGAAGGCCCCGGCCTTCGGTCGCCAGCCGCTGTGGGGGATCATGGTGAGCGTGCTCGTGATCGTGATCGCCCTTATCGTCCAATCCATATTCGTGAACGGCCTTGGAATGGATGTGGTGGTTTATGCGGTGAAAGTCCCGATCTGCATCATATTCGGAGAGTTCATCATGCTCCTCCTCATGCAGACCGCGCCTGTTCAGACGGTAAAACAGCCGGGAAAGGGAGTGGTCCTGATCATCCTCTCCATCGTCCTTTCCGTGCTCATGTATTACCTCTATTCGTGGTTCAGCTTCCTGACCGCAGGCAGCCTGCCGAGCGGAGCTCCGGGATACGTGTTCGAGCTGTGGGTGGCAACGGCGCTTTTGAGCTTCACCTTCCCCGTTATCGCCACCTATACGGGCGCATTTAATTACTGGCCTTTAACCGAGGCGAAGCCGTCGAAGGCATAAGAGAAGAAACGGGCCGGGTTACCCTTATCGGGTCCCGGCCCAAAAGACAGTTTCATATTTTTAGAAGCTTCTTACCATTACCCCCGATGCCCCTCCTCTTTTCAAAACCCGGGGGAGGGGCATACTTGAGCGAATCTCAAAGCACGCCCTGGGCCTTCAGCTCTTTTACGTATTCGAGGAATTTTTCTATGGACCTGTCATATTTCCTCGATTTGAGGAATAGGATCGATACTTCGAGCGAGAGGGCATCCTTGAGAGGCACGACCTTGAGGTATTTGTATTCGTCCTCCAGTACAGCCCTCCTAATGAGAAGGGAGATCCCCTTGCCCTGAGAAATCCATTCCTTGATGAAATCCGTGCTCTTCATATCGATGAGGATCGTGGGCTTGATGCTTTTCGCGTCAAAGGCGGAGAGCACGACCTTTCTCGTCGCCGAACCCTCTTCTCTTATCACCAGAGGGTATTGAGCGATATCTTCAAGGGAGACCGATTGCTTTTTCGAGAGGGGATGGCCGTTACAGGTGATGAGTACGAGGTCCTCCTTGATGAGGGGGTAAGCGAAGAGCTTTTTCGAAGTCTTCTGGCTTGCCACGATGACGACATCGTTCTGCATGGAAGCCACACTCTTCACCATATCCGCCGAGCTCCCCACATCGAGCTTGATCATGATGTCCGGATTTGCCTTTTGAAAACTCCCCAGAATAAAAGGCATCATGATGCGGGAATAGACGGGCGTGGTCGCGATCTTGAGGAGCGGCTTGGCGTCCTTCCTCATGGTCCTGAGGACCCCCTCGAGTCCGCGCGCGGTGGCGTCTATTTTTTCTGCATATTTATAGATTATCTTGCCTTCCTTGGTTGGCTTGAGCCTTCCCTTCTCCCGCACGAGAAGCCTGCTGCCGGCCTGGGCCTCGAGCTGGGCCACGTGATTCGACACGCCGGGCTGGGTCATGAAGAGCGCGTCCGCCGCCTTGGAGAAGCTGTGGAGCTTGATCACCTCGCAAAAGACGATCAGCGAATTGAGGGAGTAAGAAAGCATAATCTTTTCTTATAAAATATACCCTGGGCAAAACATGTCAAGGACTTATTTAGGGCTTTAATTGCGGCCGGCGCCGCCCTGTACCGAAAAATAACCACAACCCCCATTTCGGCATCCCCATCTGTTTCCTATGCCACAAGGGAATGGAAGAATCGGGAACTACGTTAAATGTGAGTGAAGGTCGAAGTATAGCTTTTTCTTATAGCCCATAAGAACAACTAAATTGACAGGGTGGGGACTTCAGGATTTATTGTATACATCGGCACGCACGTAAGGGGCTTCATGAGACGATCCATCGCGGAGGATTCGACCGTGGACGAAACTACTACCAAAATACCGGAACCAGGGAGGGTGATATGGATTTACGCGACTACATCGCAATGTGCGAAAAAGTAGGGCAGTTGAAACGGGTAAAGGCGGAAGTCGATTGGAACCTCGAGATTTCCCATATCGCGAAGGTCGTTGAGGAAAAAGGCGGCCCCGCCCTCCTGTTCGAGAACGTGAAGGAGTACTCGAGCCCGGTGCTTACCGGCGCCTTCGGCACGACCGAAAGGCTCGCCATGATCCTCGGTAAGAGCCCCGAGCTCTCCATGGTAGAGCTCACCAAGGAATGGGTGAACCTCGTGGTGAAAGAGCTCATCCCCGCCAAAGAGGTAAAAGACGGTCCCATATTTGAAAACATTATGGACGGGCCGAAAGTCGACACCTTCACCTTCCCCTCCCCGAGATTTTACGAGCTTGACGGCGGCCGCTATTTCGGCACCGCTGTTTTCATGGTGATCCAGGACCCGGAGACGGGAGACGTGAACCTTGGCACCTACCGCATGGGCATCCTCGACGACAAGACGGTAGGCGTCCAGATACTCAAAGGCAAAAAGGCCGACCGGATCATGAAGAAGTACGGCAAGCAGGGAAAGAAGATGCCTGCCTGCGCCATTATCGGAAGCGATCCGCTCCACATCTTCGCGAGCGCCGCCACGGTGGCCAAGGCGAAAAGCGGCTATGACGTGGTCGGCTCCTTGAGGGGCGCCCCCGTGGAGACGGTAAGGGGCCAGCTCACAGGCCTCCCCATCCCCGCGAATGCGGAGATCGTGCTCGAAGGGGAGATCGATCCCGAGAAGCTGAGAAACGAAGGACCCTTCGGCGAATATACAGGCTATTACACGGAAGAGCTTATCAAGCCGATCCCCAAACCGGCGCTTGACGTGAAGCGTATCTATTTCAGGAATAAACCGATCCTCTGGGAGACGAGCGTGGGCAGGCCCGTGGGGGACCAGCATATGCTCTATGCCTTCACCCGCAACGCTTCTCTCTGGACCGATCTCAAGAAGATGGAGATACCGGGCATCAAGTCCGTCTATACCATGCCCGAGGCAGCCGGCCGCTTCTGGGTGGTGGTCTCGGTGCAGCAGATGTATCCGGGCCATGCGGACCAGGTGAGCGCGGCCGTGATCGCGAGCAATACAGGCTCCTATGGGATCAAAGGCGTCATCATCGTAGACGACGACATCGATGCGGACGATATCCCCCGCATCTGGTGGGCCCTGGGTACGCGGTTCAACCCTGCACGGGGAACCCAGATCATCAACCGCGGCAGGTCAACGCCCCTCGACCCGGCACTCGGCGCGGATGAGAACAAGTTCATCACCTCCCGGCTCATTCTCGATGCCACCATCCCTTACGAATGGAAGATCAAGCCGACGGAGATCAGGCTCAATGAAGGGACCATGGCCAAGGTAAAGGCGAGGTGGGCGGAGTACGGCATAGACTGAAAAGGAGGGCAGGATGGAATTTCAAAAGGATGTGGAAAATGCCCGTGAAAGGGCGCGGAAGGTAAAACTTTTCGGCCATGACATTCACGGGACCCTTACGGCCAACACGCTCTTTTGCGATATCGAAGGGAACAGGCGCTACGGCTTCTGGCACATGGACGGATTCGGAGACCTCTCCCTTTCGGCGAACGAGATCAGGATCGCCTATCTCGACACGACTTCCATCGACGGAGAGGGCCTTTTCAGAGCGAAGGAGCTTAAACTCGACAAATTCTACTATAGCATCACGGACAAGGCGGCGAAGCTCGAGGAGATACGGAAGGAGATGGATATTACCGATTCCGATATAGGCTACCTCGGCTCCGAGCTTTCAGACCTCCCGATAATGAAAAAAGTCGGTTTCCCCGTGGCAACCGCGGACGCGGCCGACGAGGTAAAGGCCGTTGCCTGCTACGTCACGAATGCACCCGGCGGCAGGGGCGCCATGAGGGAGACGTGCGAATTTATCCTCAGGGCCATGGACAAATGGGAAGGCTGGGTCTTTAAAGTCACCAAAATGGGATACAAATAGGGGGGCGCCATGGCTAAGGCAGACGCGATGGAAAAGGCAGGGAAAGTCAAATTCGTGGTCCTCGACATACACGGGGTGCTCACGGATAATACGCTTTACTACACGCAGGAGGGGACAAAATCCGAGGCCTTCTCCCTCCATGACCGCATGGGAGTGAAAGCCCTTCTTGAATCGGGAATAGGGGTCTCGTTCCTCACCACCAAGGTCTCGAGGGCAGACGAGCAGATGGCGAAGATCTACGGAATCCCTCCCGAGATGCTCTGGAGCTCGGGGGCGAAGATGGCGAGGCTCGATGAGTTCGAGCAGGCGTCGGGCTACAAGGATGAGGACATCTGTTACGTGGGAGACGAGATGATCGACCTCGGGATCATGGGGCGTGCCGGTTTTTCCGCGGCCCCCTCGGATGGCTCCCTCGAGGCGAGATCCGTGGCCGATTACGTGACGAAGGCAGGCGGAGGCAGGGGAGTAGTCAGGGAGCTTGCCCAGTATATCCTCGAGGCCCAGGGCAGATGGGACGCCTTCATGGAGAAATTTAAATAATAAGGGAGGAATGTCTGATATGGCTTACAAATACTACAAAGACAACAGGGCATACATAAACGCACTCCTGCAGACGGGCGACGCGGTAGTGGTGAACGAAGAGGTGGATTGGGACATGGAGCTGGGCGCCATCGTGCGCCGGATCTGTGAGAGGAAAGGACCTTCCCCCTATTTCAAGAATATAAAGGATTACCCCGGATTCGAGGCTCTGGGCGCGCCCATCGCCAATTACAGGAAGCTTGCCATCGCCATGGGTCTCGAGCCCGAGACGCCGGTACCGGGGATCGCGGCCGAATACCTGAGAAGGGCGGCCACGGCGCCTATCATGCCGAGGATCATCGATAAAAAGGAGGCGCCCTGCAAAGAGGTGGTGCTCTTGGGCGACGACGCGGACATCATGAACCTCCCCGCGCCCATGGTCCATGACGGCGACGGGGGCAGGTACATCTGCACCTGGCACTTCGTCGTAGCCAAGGACCTCGATACGCCTTTTGTCAACTGGGGTATGTACCGGCAGATGCTCTTCGACGAGAAGACCATGGTGGGACCGGTCCTGCCCTTTTCCGATATGGGCAAGATGTTCCACAACAAGTATGCGCCCCGGAACATCCCCATGCCCTTCGCCACCGTCATAAGCCCCGATCCTCTCGCGGCAATCGCGAGCTGCGCGCCCACGTCTCTGCCTGAAGACCAGTTCACGAGCATGCTCATGGGCGAGCCGGTAGAGGTGGTCAAATGCGAGACCAGCGACCTCTACGTGCCGGCCCACGCGGAGATCATCATCGAAGGCGTAGTGGTGCCGAACGTGATGATCGAGGAAGCGCCTTTCGGCGAGTATACGGGGTACAGGACGAGCCCCAGGGAAAAACGGACCGTCTACCGCGTGAAGGCGATCACCATGAGAAAGAACCCCATTATGTCGGTCTCGAATATGGGCGTGCCCACGGATGAGGGACAGCTCCTGCGCTCCTTCTCCCTTGCCCTCGAGATGGATAAGCTTTTGAAGGAGCAGGGTATCCCCATCACAGGGGTCTACATGTTGCCCGAATCGACCCATCACCTGGTGGTAGTGGGGGTAAAGCCGAGCTATGCGAATATCGCCACCCAGATAGGACAGATCGTCTTCGGAAGTAAACTCGGGCCCTGGTTCCACATGTGCATTGTGGTAGATGACAAGACGGACATTTACAATAAGGACGAGGTCATCCATGCCCTGTGCACCCGCTGCCATCCGACAAAAGGCATTACAGTGACGCCGAACGGAGTGGGGACACCCCTCAACCCCTATGCCTGGCCGGAGGAGCGGCAGTACGGCAGGGGTGGAAAAGTCGTTTTCGACTGCCTTTTCCCGCCCGAGTGGCCCGCGTCGATGATACCCATAAAGGTCTCTTTCGACAATGTATATCCGAAACACATACAGGAGAAGGTAATCTCCAAGTGGCACCAATACGGGTTCGAAGACTAGGAGGCGGCCATGGCTGAATATGATACCTACATAAATACCGATTTTGCAGACCTGAAGGAAGACGTGGAGCTGACCGGCGTCATACGGGACCTCGCGCCCGGCAGGAGGAAATACCGCTCCACCTACGCGCGTTTCATGGTATCGAAAACCGCCGATAAATATAAGGACAAGCTCCAGGTGCGCCTGGGCAGGGGACAGCTCGTTGATACACCCTGTTCCATAGAGGTGATCGAGACCTTCAACGTCATACCGAAGGGCCTCTGAGATGATCGATTCTTTGAGGGACTACCTTACGGTGATGGAGGGGGCGGGCAGGCTCCTTACCATCAGGGAGACGGTCCGCAGGGATGATATCCCTGAGCTGGTCGAGCGCCTCTCTCCGGCCCGGAAGGCCCTCTTGTTCGAAACAGTGGAAGGTTACAAGTGCCGCGTCGCGGCGAACATCGCGCCGGATCATGACATTTTTAACGAGATCTTCGGCTCCGAAAACCCTTACGACTATTTCGCAAAGAATATTCAGAAGACGGAAAAGACGGTACGGGTAGAGGAGAGGGAGCTTGAGACTATCGGGATGGAGGGGAAGGACCTCATCGACTTGCTCCCCATCCTCAAGCATTATCAATTGGATTCGGCGCCCTACATCACGAGCGCCATTGTCTCGGCCCTCGACCCGGAGACAGGGGAGTGCGGCCGGGGCGTGCACCGGATGGAATACCGAGGAGGGAACAGGCTGGGGGTGAGTCTCCTCAACCCGCCCCTCACTACGATTCACCAGAAGTACCTGGCCGTCGGCGGGAAGATGCCGGTGAGCATCACCATCGGCGTTGACCCGGGGCTTTTTATCTCCATGGCCCTGAAACCTTCGGCGGGCCGTGATAAATTGGAGACGGCCGGCGGGTTGAAGGGCACGGGCGTGAAGGTGATCCCCTCCTTCGATTCCTCCATAGAGGTGCCCGCGTGCGGGGAGTTTCTGCTGGAGGGATGGGTGGATGAGAGCCGAAGCCAAAAGGATGGACCCCTCGGTGAGATAAGCGGCTATTACCTGTCTCTCGAAAAGACGCCTACCGTAGTTGTAGAGAGGCTCTCTTTCCGTAAGGAGCCGATCTATCATGCGCTCCTTCCCACGAGCCCGGAAGCGGACATGTACCTCACCTTCGTAAGCCGGGCCCACATCGAAGAGCACGCCAAGAGGCTTTTCCCATTTGTCATCGACCTCACGTTCATCGAGAAGACCTTCGGCTCCTCCCTCGTGGTCACCGTCCGAAGGGGCGAAAAATTCAAAGTGCGCAACTTCATGCTCTTTCTCCTCTCTTTCCCTATGGTAAAGAAGGTGGTGATAGTGGATGAAGACGTGAACCCGAAAGACTTAAGAGACGTGGAATGGGCCGTTATCACGAGGTGCAGGGCCGGCGAGGATATGATGGTCCTCGGCCCTCTTCAGGGGCAACCAATCGATCCTACGGCGCAGGAGGTGTACGGCGTCACAAAGATAGGAATAAATGCCACCACGGCGGGCAAGAATATTGAGGAGAGGGCCTTTGTTTCACCCGGGGACAGGGAAAGGGTTCAAGGGATATTGGAATCCATGGGAGGTGCGGTATGACTAAGATTGTGGTGGGAATATCGGGCGCCACAGGGGTGGTATACGGGGTGAGGATGCTCAGGGCCCTGTGTGAGTGCGGGGTGGAGACCCACCTCGTGATTACCCAGTCGGGTATGAAGAACATGCAGATCGAGACGAACTACACGATGGCCGATATTACCCCGTATGCATCACGAATTTATGACATTGACGACGTGGGGGCGGCGATTGCGAGCGGCTCCTTTAAGATGGACGGCATGGTGGTGGCCCCCTGCTCGATAAAGACCCTTTCGGCTATTGCCAACTCCTTTAATTACAACCTTCTCATCCGTGCTGCCGACGTGAGCCTGAAGGAGAGACGAAGGCTCGTGCTCATGGTGCGGGAGACGCCTTTTCATGAGGGTCACCTCGAGCTCATGATGAAAGTGACGAGGATGGGCGGCGTGATCATGCCCCCGATCCCTGCCTTCTACCACATGCCCCAGACAATAGACGACCTTATCGACCAGAGCGTAGGGAAAGCCCTCGACCTCTTTTGTATTGACGGGAAACTCTTCAGAAGGTGGGGAACCCCGGAAGAGATGAGGATAGTTAACAGCCAGAAGTGACGGGGATAAAATGCGGATCGAGGGCAGGATCGTAAAAGGCGTGGGGGAATCCAAGGGCTTTCTCTCCATAGGCTGGGTGGCCGAGGCCCTCACCGAGGCCTTCCGGTTCGTCCCCTTTCCCGGCACTCTCAACATCACCCTCGATGATCCGGACATACAGGCTGTTCTGAAGGAAAAAGGGCCGATCAGGCTCGCCCACAGGACCGAGGGGTTCTGCGACGCAATCCTTGTCAGGGGAATGCTCAACGGTAAATACGAGTGCGGGGTCGTCATCCCCCTCGTGGAGAATTATGACCGGCGGCTCCTCGAAGTGGTGGCGCCCGTGCATCTGAAAGAGACCCTTCACATCAACGACGGCGACATGGTATCCTTGGAGCTGGAGATAAATCAGGTTATGAACAAGGGAGAATGAAAGAAGATGACGGCCCATGATGATGGCGGAACAGAACCGGTCGAGGTCCGGCTCCACGAGCTATCCGCAGCCGCGGGTGACCTTCGGGTCATTGCCCTCGTCTACGAACTGGGAGTTGACTGTCTCGTCATCCTTTACGGCGGGACAAGGCCCCACATAGGCGCAATAGGCATGGGGCAGGTGAGGCCGAGCCTCAGGGACCCCGAAAAGATCTCAGCCACGAGCTCCGTCTACACTTATGTAGGCCATAAGGAGGATGTGGTCGCCAAAGCCCTGTCCGAGGACCTCACCAGGATACTCGGGCGAAATACGGTAGTGGTGGCAGGCATCCACTGGGATAATCTCACCGAAGGCGGCATCGAAACGATCAGGAGGTTGTGTGAAGATCTTACACACAAGATCGTGGGGGTGGTGAGACCGGCCTTAGATTAATAGAGCTCACGTTGTCCCCCGCCTAAGGCGCTGCTTAAGGCGCCTACTTCTGATTACTGTTGGTCTCGCTCGCGGTGCGAGCTACATTACACGGGCATAATTCCGGGTGACCGCTTTTCATTGACCCCTTTTAATCTACAAACTGGGTTTCAGACGCTTAGACTGACAGATAAGGTCTCCTGACGCTGCGGTGATTCTTGTAAACCGGGGAAGGTGCTGAATGGCGGTGGTGATTATGGGGATGCTGGATGAGAGGGAAGGGGTCCTTGCGATCGTGAAGCGGCAGATCGAGAAGCGGGGGCATAAGACCCTTCTTATCGATATCAGCGTGGGGATAGGGGGGATCGTGCCCTCCCTCGCGCCGGATGTGACCTGCCGGGAGATACTCGAACCGGTGGGCGGGACGGTGGAAGAGGTGAGGGGGATGATGGCTACCGAGAGGGACAAGGCCATTGCCGTCATGGCAAAGGGTCTCACCCAAAAACTCCTCGCCCTTCATAAATCGGGCGATCTCAAGGGTGTTATTGCCATTGCAGGCATGACCGGGACCTTTCTTTCCCTTACCGCCATGAACGTGCTGCCCTTCGGAGTCCCGAAATTACTCATTTCGAGCGTCGTCGCCATGCCTGCATATGCAAATTGGATTGCCGAGCACCTGGGGCTCAGGGATATCACGGTCATGAACACGGTGGTCGATACGGTGGGCATGAATCCCCTCGTCAGGACTCTGGCCTTGAACGGGGCCAATGCCATCTCGGGTATGGTCGAATCGGGCGGGGTCCTCCCTGCGAGCGGCAGGCCCTCAGTGGCTATCACGGAATTCGATTTTTGCGATGAAGGGGCCCACTATGTCCGGGAGATCCTGGAGGGCGAGTATGACGTGGTCTCCTTTCATGCCCAGGGCCTGGGTGACAGGGCAGCCGTCGATTTCGTAAAACAGGGTTTTTTCGAAGGTTTTATCGATCTCGTGCCCGCGGGCTTTGGCGAATACCTTCTCGGGGGGAACAGGGCTACGGGTCCGGACCGTCTGGACGGGGCCGCGGACCTCCCCATCCCCTATGTCCTTTCCCCCTGCGGCTTCGACATGATAAGTTGCGGCCCCTTCGAGAGAAAAGATAAGGGGGACCTCCTCTGGGTATCGCGCAGGCTTCAGGAGAGAAAGCTTTTCCTTCAGGATTCGGTAAGGGTACAGGCACGGACGAGCCCGGAGGAGATGGAGCTCATCGCCATTGCCGTCGCGCATAAACTCGACAAATACAAGTACAAGGAAATGGTGAAATTCGTAATTCCCGGAAAGGGATTTTCCGCGCTGAGTGTGAAAGGCGGCGCGCTCCACGACCCGGAGAGTGATACTGCATTCATAGAGACTCTGAAAAAGAGCCTCGACCGTCGCATTGTGGTAACGGAAGTAGACGAGGAGATAAACAGCCGGGCCTTTGCCGCGGCAGTGGCGGACGCATACCGACAGGCCCTGGCCGCGAGGCCCCTTCACGTTAAGGCAAAAATACGTTATTCGGGATGGGCAATAGGGCAATCGCGAGGCAGTTAATCGCTGCAAGTACGCGTGTTTCGCCTTTGACCGCACACGCGTGAACGCCTGTCCGTCACTACTGAGCACAATTTACTTTAATATCCCGATACAAATCCAAAAGGAAGCTCAAAGCCTGCGATCTTCGGCCGAAATGTGATCTCCGTCACTGAGGGCGAAGTCTCTTTGATGGTAAATCATTGATCATTTAACTGTCGGCTAACGGGACAGATGTAAAAGAGCATAGACCCGCTCGTGGGTATTTCCCCGCGCGCGTTCAGGAGAGACGGTATGGATGAACGAGGGGTCCTGGGGGGAGGTAAGGCCGAAGTGGACGGGGCCCTGATCGTGTTGAAGTATGAGCTGAGAAGAGTGCTGATGCGGCTTCTTTTTCCCACGTTGTTCGCGGGCCTGCTCTGGTTTATCGTCGTCTTTATCTGGGCGCCCGGCAGCATGCCGCGGTTTGTGACCGTCCTCTCCCGGGTTTTCGGGACCCTGTTCTTCCTTGTCATCCTCTGGTACGCTGTGGATATGATCTTTATGAAGCATTTCGGCCTTTATCATGATAGGGCGGTGAAGACTTATCGTCTTCTCGGGTGCCGGGAAGTCCTCCTCTCGGAGGCGAGGATGGAGATAAACCTTTCATCCATGGCGAAGACCATCACAGTCACTCCCCACGGAAATTGGGTGACACGGCTGGCGGGAAGTCTCTTTTTCGATTGCAGCCTCGGTCAGGACGAATCGCTCCGGCAGTTTACTGCTGAGTGCAGCCAATTAGGCATGGAATTCCAGAGGTGCCTTGGAGGATTCAGGGTCGTCCCGGCGGACTTCACGCGAAGAGAAACAGAATAGCGCCGACCCGATCTCTTTCGGTAACGATATTATTATATTTTTGGGATCTTTTCTGGATTTAAAGTTCGATTTGTGATATGAAAAATCCCAAGGTCCCCCATTGGACATTGCAGAAACACTCAGTCTGTATCGCGAGACAATTGTCGATAGGTGGGTTCGCCGGGTCCACAAAGAGATAAGCCCTTTCTACTCGGCGAGACCCCTCGAGGAGCTTTTCGCCACGGTCTCCGAAACTGCCGATGCCTATTTCAGCGCGCTGGTAAACCATGACTTTACTACGATCGACGGCGTGGTTCGAAAGATCGGAAGGATGCGGGCGGACCAGTCCTTCCCCTTGTCGGACGTGCAGAAGGCTTTTGACGTCTATAGGTCGGTAGTAACTCCTATCCTTTTGAAGGAGCTCGACTATCCCGTGACGATTCAAGTTTTAGAGAATCTCAATCTCTGCCTCAGCCGGACGGTATGCAGCTTCAGTGATTTTTATCAGGCCCTGCCCGAGAACCGTAAACGGGAAACAGGCAATAACGGGAATATTGGGTCCTCTTCCGTCAGTTACCGGAATGGAGAGATGGAGAAAGATCCTGAGGTGAGAGACGGGCAATCGGAGGAGCGCTACCGTATTGCGATCGAACGTTCCAATGACGGGGTCTCGCTCGTGAGAGACGGCCGCCATATCTATGTAAACCAGAAATTTATGGACATTTTCGGATATTCGCGGCCCGAAGATATCATAGGAAAATCGATAGAAAGAACCCTTCATCCCGACGACCGGGGGATGGTGGTAAAATTCCACGGGGACAGGCAGAGAGGCTCCTATGCGCCGTCACGCTACGAGTTTAAGGGCATCCGTCAGGACGGAGCTGCTATTTACCTGGAGGCATCGGTGTCGGAGACGGCGTACCTCGGGGAGCCTACCACTCTCGCCTATTTGAGGGATATTACAGACAGGAAGAAATCGGAGCTTCAATTGGACCAGGAGCGGGAAACCTTTTTCTCCGTCCTCCAGAACGCACCCTATGGAATATTCCTCCATGGAAGCAAAGGGGCCACGCTTTTCGTAAACCCTCAGGCGACGGCGATTACCGGATATACGATGGCCGACATCCCCACGGGCACGGACTGGTTTACTTTGGCATACCCCGATGAAGCATACAGGAACGAGATCCTCGAGAAGTGGCACAGAAGCGTGAAGGAGAACACCTTCGACGGCACCTTCAATGCATGCTGCAAAGACGGTGAGACAAGGGAGCTCGAATTCAGGAGCTTTAGGCTTCCCGACGGCAAGACGGTCAGTATGTTCCAGGACAATACCCTGCGCAGGCAAGCGGAAGAAGACAGGGCGAGACTTGAAGCCGAGCTCCGCCAATCCCAGAAGATGGAGGCGGTGGGCCAGCTCGCCGGCGGCATTGCCCATGATTTCAATAACATCCTCACCGTACTGATCGGATTCAGCAATCTCCTGCAGATGAAGATGAAAGAGGATGACCCCCTGAGGCGGTATGTAGATCAGATACGGGTAACCTCGGAGAGGGCGGTGAACCTCACCCAAAGCCTTCTCGTTTTCAGCAGAAAACAAACAATCGAGCTTAAACCACAAAAGATAAATACCCTGATATCGGGTGTTCAGGACCTGCTCCTCAGGCTGCTTCGGGAGGATGTGGAGCTTGTGGTCCGACTTCCCGAAAAATCCGTATCCGTCCTCGCCGATACCACCCAGATCGAGCAGGTGCTCCTCAACCTCACCACCAATGCCCAGGACGCGATGCCGGAGGGAGGAAAACTGAGGATTGAGGTGAAAGAGACTGAAGTGAACCGGAAAACCGCGAATGCCCTCGGCCTCAGGAAACCGGGTAGGTATGGGGTGATATCGCTGACGGATACCGGCATCGGCATGGACGGAAAGACGAAAGAGAAGATCTTCGAGCCCTTTTTTACCACCAAAGCAGCGGGCAGGGGAACGGGCCTCGGTCTCTCGATCGTATACGGAATTGTGAAGCAGCATAACGGATATATCACAGTTTCGAGTAAACCCGCAAAAGGATCGACTTTTTATATTTACCTTCCCGTGGTCGAGACCCAGGCCGAGGAGGGGCAACAGGGATTGCGCCAAATTGCGGCGGGAAACGAAACCGTGCTTGTGGCGGAGGACGACAGGGAGGTCCGATACCTGACCAGAGAAATCCTCAAGCAGGCAGGCTATGGGGTCATAGAGGCGGTGGATGGGGAAGATGCAGTCAGGAAATTCGCGGAGAACCGGGAGGCCATAGCGCTTATCATTCTCGACGTGGTTATGCCTAAAAAGAACGGCAAACAGGTATATGAGGAGATTGCGGAGATCAGGCCGGATATCAAAGCCCTTTTTGTGAGTGGGTATACGGGCGACGTGGTCCTCGAGAAAGGGGTCCCCGGAAGGACCGCCGATTTCATTTCAAAACCCGTGGCGCCCGACGAGCTTTTGCTCCGGGTGCGGAACGTCCTCGACCGTGTTCCTTACGGGGCGGAGACAGTGTAAAGGCTTCCCCCTCTTCAAGGGGGCCATGCCGGGAGCCTTGCAAGGGTACGGCGTGCCCTACGATCGACGAGGCGGGCCCTTTCGGCCTTGACCTCTTCTCCACAAATGATAAAAATAAAAGTGATGAGTGTAAAATGAGCCCGGTCCACACAACGCCTAAAGGAGGCACATTATGAATTTGAGCGAGTATTTTGAGAACGCGACGGGAAGGGGCGTTCTCGCCACCTCGGGGCCTGAGGGCAGGGTGGATGTGGCGGTCTATTCCCGACCCCATTTTATCGATGAGGAGACGGTTGCTTATATCATGACCGACCGGCTCACCCACGAAAATCTCCAGTCGAACCCTTACGGAGCCTACATCTTTATTGAATCGGGAGCGAAATTCGAGGGCAAACGGCTTTATCTCAAGAAACTAAAGGAGGAGACCGATCCGGAAATTATAGACAAGATGAGATGGAGGAAGACCTATGTGATTCCCGAAGAACAAAAGGGAGAGAAGAGGTTCGTCGTCTTCTTCAAGATCGAGAAGGTGCTCAACCTTATCGGTGCGGGCCAATAGCGTGCACGACCACCCTCACCCCCATAACCGTCCTGATATGGCGAAATTTCTTACGAACCTCCACGTGGAGATGCCGCTCACGCGAAAGATATGGCTCCTCGTGAGAAACAACATGAAGAAGATCCTCTTCCTGAGGAGTTGCTGCGGCCACCATGGCGAGCCCGGATGCTGACAGAGCGACGAAGGACCTGCCGGTCGGCGGGACTGAATTCGGGATCATAAGAAGGCATAAAGGAAGAGACAGTAAAGAAGGTAAAACACTATGTGGAGGAGGAGTTGCTCGAGCCATGAAAATTTGCCCGATCTCCTTCCGAGAATGCCTTCCCCTGCAAGGGGAAGGGCAATGAAGAGCATGGAGAGCCAGAGAAGGGCAACATAGACGCTTATCCAGCCAAACCGTATGGCTTCCCCGCCGGGCACGCCGAAAAAGGCGGTTGCAATGAAATAGAGGGCCCCGAAGATCCCGCTCGTCAGCAGATGAACGACGAGGCCCGCACAAAAGAGAAATCCAAAGCCGGACTTGAGCTTGAGACTTTTTACGAGAAAAGAGCCGTCCACGAGAATGAGGCTTGATTTGAATATTCTCAGGGTAAAGAGGATATGGGAGAGAAACCCCATGATAACCCCCGCGAGGGCGCCTGAGGTAAAGCCGGCGGCGACTGGATGCATGACTCCTCCTTTCAATCACCCGGGTGCAAGATAATGGGCGGCATGGAGACGACAAAATGGGCTTTCGCCACGACGATCGCGTTGAAGGGCGTGGTCAGATCGTCCTCGGACAGGAGCCCCAGGCGAAGGGACAAAGGAAACTCCATATGAGAAATTCTTGCAAAGAACGGCTCGGCCTCGGGGTGTTTCACTTCGATGCGGGCAAGGCCGGAAGGAATGATGAAGAAACCTGTTTGGGGACCCATGAGTGACCGGGCGGCTTCATGGGAGCTCACAAACGGGCCTTTCACCACCGGTTCCGCCCCTGCCTCCAAATTCACGCGGAAATCCCTTTCCCAGCGGCCTTCCGCATTGTAGCGGGTGAGTCCGTTTCCGTCATATCCGGCAACGATGGCCAGGGAGACAAAATGCCAGGGAATGCCGAGAATATTCGTTGCCATGGAGACGAAGCGGGAAGTGATGCCGCTTTTCAGGAAGAGGACTGCGGGCGTTCCTGTGAGGGGGTCGATCACATAGGTGCGAATATTCACCTGATCGTAGGCGAAACGGGCAATGGGGAGGAAGGAGATGCCCACATTCCTGCAATGAAAAATGACGAAGGAGAGGACCGTCCTGCCCTCGCCGGTGAAGGCGAAGGCGATTTGGCGAGGGACATAGGGCCTGAGCCGTTCCTCCGGCACCAGATAGGAGAGGTAAAGGAGGTCGTGCAACTCCATCTTTACGTTGAAGGGAGGGATAATATTCATAGTCACTCGATTATAATACATATCGGGCTTTCCGGCAGGATCCTTCATAAGAGAGTAAGAGGATGAAGATATTTATGGCGGGAGGGACGGGTTTCATCGGGAGCCGTCTTATCCCCGCCTTCATACGTGGGGGCCATGAAATCACCCTCCTGGTCCGGCCGGGGGAAGAGAAGGGCTTCGCGCTTTCCGGTGTCCGTATCGTGGAGGGGGACCCGGCTGAATTGGGCCGATGGCAGGAAGACCTCGCAACGCACGAGGCGGTGGTCAATCTTGCCGGGGCCTCGATCTTTCAGAGGTGGACAAAAAAAGCGAGGAGAGAGATAAGGCAGAGCAGGATCAGCTCTACCCGGAATATCGCGGAGGCCGTGAAAGGCTCTTCCGGTCGCACCGCTCACCTCTTCAATGCCTCAGGAGTTGGATATTACGGGTTTAGCGGAGATGCGTCAGTGGATGAAAAGAGTCCGAAGGGAAATACCTTTCTCGCGGACCTTGCGAAACAGTGGGAGACCGAGGCCATGAGGGCTACGGAAGGGGGCGCACGGGTCGTTCTCTGCCGCCTCGGAATCGTGCTCGGCAGGAATGGCGGCGCGTTCACGAGGATCCATCCCCTCGTAAAACTCCATCTCGGCTCTCCCTGGGGCAAGGGCACGCAATGGTTCTCCTGGATCCATGAAGAAGACTGCGTCCGAATTCTCTTGTTTCTCTTCGAGCGTACGGATCTGAAGGGCCCCGTGAATTTCACGTCGCCCTTTCCTGTCACCAACCGGGAATTGATGGGTTTCATGAATGAAGTGGTCGGAAAAAAGCCTTATGTGCCGTCCATACCGGGCCCGCTCATCAGGTTGTCTTTCGGAGAATTTTCGACGGTCTTTCTGAAAGGCCAGAGAGCCGTTCCGGGGGTGCTTCAAAAGGAAGGTTTTTCCTTCCGTTTTCCCGCATTGAAAGAGGCGCTCGCGGATCTGGTCAATACTCAAAAGCAGAGTCCCGTTCACGGTCGGAAGCGGCGCTTTTCCTCGAGGAACACCTTCTCTTTATAAAGGCGGTGGATGAGGTCCCGGTCGAACGCATGCTCTTCGTTGAGCATGGCGTCCTTCTCGTCGGGACTCAAATAGGACATGGAGGGCATGAAGAAGTGCCGGTCCTCTCTTTCTATGTGGTTGGGATAAAAATCGATAAAAAATCTGAGCTCTTCCAGGATAACCGCCACTTCGTCCCTGGCTCCCTTGATATACCGGTCCTTCGAGGCAGTGAGCCTCACCACGTTCTCCCGGCCCTTCCTGTGATCTTCCAGAAGCTCCTCCATTATCAGCCTGTCGAAGGAAGAGAGCTCTTTCTTGTCGAGCGTCCGGAAGAGAATGTCCTCTTCCTTGCCGTGGTGGCAGCGGTCCGCGTAAGTGCGAATGAAATCGACCGCCTCGTCGATGAATGCGGGATCGGGCTCTCCGCCTCCGGAAATCCTCTCCGTCTCCTTCGATATGAGGGCGATCATCCTCTCGATAAGCCTGTGCTCTATCATTAAAGGGGCTATGGGCAGCATGATCGATCACCTCGCGGAAATGATGTGAGCGGAGGAGGTATTTCCCTCCTCCGCCATTTCAATAACCCGTAAAACCCTTAGCTCTTACTTAACCGAGGATGGCTCTTATATCCTCGTCCGGTGTGGTAATCGGTTTGATGTCATAATTTTTCACCAGCACGTCAAGCACCGCGGGGGTCAGAAACGCGGGCAGGGACGGGCCCAGACGCATGTTCTTGATTCCGAGATAAAGCAGGGTAAGGAGAATGGCAACCGCCTTCTGCTCGTACCATGAGAGGACGAGGGAGAGGGGGAGCTCGTTTACACCCACCCCGAACGCATTGGCCAGGGCAACGGCAACCTGGATCGCCGAATAGGCATCGTTACACTGCCCCACGTCGAGCAGGCGGGGGATGCCGCCGATGTCGCCCAGTTTCTTATCGAAGAAGCGGAACTTGCCGCAGGCGAGGGTGAGCACAATCGTATCGGAGGGGAGCTTCTCCACAAATTCGGTATAGTAGTTCCTCCCCGGTTTCGCACCGTCGCAGCCGGCAACGAGGAAGAAGTGGCGGATCTGTTTGTTCTTCACCGCTTCCACGACCTTACCCGCCACGCCCAGAATGGCGTCTCTCGCAAAACCCGTCATGACCGAGCCCCGGTCGAGGTCTTCGGTGTAACCGGGCATGGCAAGGGCCTTCTCGATCACGGGTCCGAAATTGTGGTCTTTCACGTGGGCGACGCCCGGAAAACCAACGGTGCCGGTAGTAAAGATATTTTCCTTGTATACATCCTGGGGTCGCTGAATACAGTTGGTAGTCATGAGAATGGGTCCCGGAAAGAGGGGGAATTCCTTGTGCTGGTTCTGCCAGGCCGTACCGAAATGACCGTAGAAATGGGGATATTTCTTCAGTTCGGGGTAGCCGTGGGTCGGAAGCATCTCGCCATGGGTATAGACGTAAATACCTTTCCCTTCGGTCTGCTTGAGCAGCTCTTCGAGGTCCTTAAGGTCGTGGCCCGAAACGGCGATGGCCTTTCCCTTCTTCCAGCCGAGGGGCACTTCCGTAGGCGCGGGATGACCGTAGGTCCCGGTATTGCCCGCATCGAGGAGCTCCATGGCCCTCAGGTTTATCTCCCCGCACTTGAGCACGAGGGCGAGCCATTCACCGAGATCGAGGCGGTTCAAGAGAAGCTCCACGAGTGCTTCGTGCACAAAGGCGTACACCTTTTCGTCTTCCTGACCCAGGATCTGGGCATGGAATGCATAGGCGGAAACGCCTTTCAGACCGAAGAGCGCCGTATGCTGGAGGGAGAGGATATCGGGATTGATCCCCGTATTCGATTTGAGTCCCACGGGCCATGACTGCCTCTGAAGGCCTTCCACCGTTGCCTCGGGAATGAGGAGGGCGCCGGGAAAGTCCGTATTGCCTCCTTTCGCCTTCACCTCGTCCTTGAGGGCGTCCCTCATCTTCACGCACTGATGGATTAAATCGACAAACCTTTGAGGATCGAAATCCACATTGGTGAGGGTGGAGAAAAGGGCCTCAACGGTAAATACGTTTACCCTCCGGTCGTTTACCCCCACCTTCCTTCCTTCCTTTGCGAAAAAGGCCAGCTCCTTAAGTGCGTAGGCGAGAAGGTCCTGCATGTCCGACACTTCCGGCTGTTTGCCGCATACCCCTATCTTGGTGCATCCTTCGCCTTTTGCCGTTTGCTCACATTGATAACAAAACATAGTCTCCTCCTTGGGATAGGTTGTGGTCTTTCAATCAGTTGCTATGAAGATAATATAACCATGGTACGTACGTGTTTCTTTGACTTAGATCAAAAAAAGCGGAATAAAAACATGTTCCGTCCCGCCAATCCGTCACCCATGGGCTTCCAAAGGGCCTTTCCTCTCGGTTGACACCTTGAAAGGCTGTTCCTATATATAATTCATGGGCCCCGCATAAGCACGGAATTCATGAATCGGAGCCGCGAAACCGGCCATGGGAGACTTTCGGTGTGGCATACGTGATCCTCATCCTTCTGACCTTTATTACGGGTATGACCTTGGGATGCGCGAAAGTGGGCCCCGATTTCGTGCGGCCCGAGGTTCAGCTGTCAACGGGCTGGATCGAGTCGGGCGATACGCGCGTGACGACCGGCGACCAAGGCTTCCTCATGTGGTGGCGCGGGTTTAACGACCCCGTCCTTGAGCGGCTGATTGAAGCCGCATACCGGCAGAACCCTTCTCTCGCGATTGCGGGGGTCAGGGTGCTGGAGGCGCGCGCCCGGTTGGGTATCGCGGTGGGGGGCCTTTATCCTCAGAGCCAAACGATCTCAGGCTATGTCCAGCATAACCGGGTAAGTGAGAATTCCATAGCCGGGGGGATCGTGAATACCCTGAGGTACGATCAGGCGGAGAGCACTCTCGCGGTGAGCTGGGAGCTCGATTTCTGGGGGAGGCTCAGGAGGTACATAGAATCGGCCGACGCGGCGTGGATCGCGACCGTCGCCGATTATGACAATGCCCTGGTGAGCCTTACTGCCGACGTGGCGAATAGCTACATCCTTATCCGCACCCTGGAAAAAAGAATTCTCATCGCACGGCAGAATGTGGAAGCCCAGGCTGAAATTCTAAAAATTGCGGAGGCCCGCTTCAGGCTGGGCACCGCCTCCGCGAGAGACGTGGAGCAGGCGAGGGCATTTCTCACCGACACGAAGGCGACCGTACCTCCTCTCGAAAGCCTGCTCAGGCAGACCAAGAATGGCCTGAGCGTGCTCCTGGGGATTCCTCCGAACCCCCTTAGGGAGATGCTTTCCGGTGAGTCCGGGATTCCCGCGCCTCCTGCCAGGGTGGCGGTGGGCATACCTGCCGACCTCCTTCGCCGCCGCCCCGACATAAGAAGCGCGGAGTTTCAGGCGAGATCGCAATCTGCATTAATCGGCGCAGCAAAGGGGGACCTCTATCCCTCCTTTTCCCTGACCGGCTTCTTCGGGTTTCTTTCAACGGATGTCGGAGATTCGCAGCTAAGGAATATATTCAGGTTGGGAAGCCGGGAATACACGGCAGGTCCCGCCTTCTCCTGGAACGTACTCAATTACGGCAGGATCAGCAACCAGGTGCGGGTACAGGATGCGAGACTCCAACAGCTTCTGATCTCGTATCAGGCAGCGGTCCTTAAAGCCCAGCAGGAAGTCGAGGACGGACTGGCAGTCTTTCTCCGGTCTCAGGACAGGGCCGTCCTTTTATCCGAGAGCGTCCAGGCAGGAAAACGGTCCTTTCAGCTTGCAAAGGCACAGTACGTCGCCGGTACCGTCGATTTTACCGTGGTGCTGGTGGCGGAGCAGAACCTTCTCACGGAGCAGGATAACCTTGCCGTCACCGTAGGCAACATCGCCACCGGCCTGGTGTCTGTCTATCGGGCACTGGGGGGAGGCTGGGAGATAAGGGAAGAGCGGGACCTTGTCCCGGACGAAATAAAGAGGGCTATGGCGCAGCGTACGAACTGGGGTAATCTCCTCGACCCCCCGGCCCATATTCCCGGGACGGGGGAAGAGAAGCGGCGCCTCATCCGCGCACCTGACTGGTAAAAAGACAACCGGCTGGAAAAGAGAGAGAGCGGATATATGACCATGACATACCCAAAGTCCCCCTGGTCCCACGCAAGATTGACCCTCATCTGGATTATTGCATCTATTCTTTTCATACCTTCCCTCCCCGGGTGTCGGAAGAAGGCGCCACCGCCGCCTCCCCCGCCCAGCGTGAGCGTGGCCCTCCCCGAAAAGAGGCGGGTCACCGATTATCTGGAGCTTACGGGCACCACCCAGGCGGTGATGACCGTACAACTTCAGGCGCGGGTGGCCGGATATCTGGAGAAGGTATTCTTCCAGGACGGGCAACCGGTGAAGAAGAATCAGCTCCTCTTCCTTATCCAGCAGAATACGTACCGGGCGAACCTGGAACAGGCAGAGGCCGCGATCCTCCAGTACAGGGCCCAGCTTGAATACGGGGAGAGCCAGTTTCTCCGCTATTCCGCATTGTTTTTGGAAAAAGGCGCTTCCCAGCAGGACGTGGACAACTGGCGTTACCAACGGGACCTGGCCAGGGCAAATCTTATCGCAGCCGAGGCAAAACGGGACCTGGCGAGGCTCGATCTCGCATACACGGAGGTGAGGGCCCCCTTTGACGGGCGCGTCGACAGGAGGCTCAAAGACCCGGGCAACCTTGTAGGCGCCGGAGAAAATACCGTGCTTGCCGCCCTTAATCAGACAGACCCCATGTATGCCTACTTTACCATTAGCGATGGGAACCTTGCGAAGCTTATGAGGGAGGCCCGCTGGTCTCCGGGGCAGACCCGCTCAAGAACGTGGCCCGTATACCTGGGCCTTCCGGAGGAGACGGGCTATCCCCACGAGGGGAGGCTTGACTTTGCGTCGATCAGCCTTACGCCTACGAGCGGGACCTTATTGCTGCGGGCCGTTTTCGGAAACAAGAGCGCGCAAATACTACCCGGTCTCTATGGCCGTCTCAAAATACCGGTCAGGGAGATCGACGCCTTGCTCGTGCCCGAAGAAGCAATGGGGAATGACCAGCAGGGCGCCTTTGTGCTTGTGGTGGGGGCCCGGAACGTGGTGAATCGCGTGGCAGTCAAAAGAGGTCCTGCCGTGGGCACAATGCGGGTGGTGGAACAGGGCCTCTCCGGGAAAGAATGGGTGGTGGTGAGAGGCACTCAAAAGGCGATCCCCGGAAGGCATGTGACCCCCGAGCAGACGGATTCCGGGCAAAAGGCTTCTTCATGATCTCCACTTTCTTTATCGAGCGTCCGATTCTTGCGAATGTCCTCGCCGCGGTGACGGTGATCGTGGGTCTGGTGAGCTATTATTACCTGGCCGTGGAACAGTATCCCCCCATCGTGCCTCCCACCATCCAGGTAATCTCCCGATATCCCGGGGCTGCTGCCTCGGTGGTGGCCGATACGATAGGCGTACCCATAGAACAGGCGGTAAACGGCGTCGAGCGATCCATTTACATGTCTTCCACCAGCGGGAGCGACGGCTCTTATGCCCTGACCATTACATTCGACGTGGGCACCGATCTCGATAAATCCCTTGCCCTGGTTCAGAACCAGGTGAACGGGGCCCTGGCGCAGCTTCCCGGCGACGCTACTACCCAGGGGGTCACGGTGAGGAAAGTTTCGACCAATATTCTCCTTGTGGTAAGCCTCTATTCAGATGATAACCGTTTTGACGAAGCCTTTCTCTCGAATTACGGGATCATCAATATGCAATATCCCCTCGCCCGGCTACCCGGAGTGGGCCAGGCGCGGGTCTTCGGCGCGGGTCCCTACAGTATGCGCGTATGGCTTGACCCGAACAGGCTTAAAGAGTTCGGCCTTACCACCACTGACGTGCTGGCAGTGATCAGGGATCAGAACGTGCAGGTCGTGACGGGACAGCTCGGCGCGCCTCCCGTACCCCAGGGTCAGGCCCACCAGTTCACGATCAACAGCTTGGGACGCCTTTCCGATGTGACTCAATTCGAGAATATCGTGCTGAAAAGCGACGCCGATCAGGCGGCTCGCGTAGTGAGGCTCAAGGACGTATCCCGTATTGACCTCAGCCAGCAGTCTTTCTCGAATTTTGCGAACATAGGGCCGCTGCGCTCCGCCCAGGTAGTCGTATTTGCCCTGCCCGATGCGAATTCCATTGCAGTGGCCGACCAGGTATACAAGGCGGTGGCGGAAATGAGCAAGGAATTCCCGGAGGGCCTCAAGTACACGATCCGCTACGACACCACCACATTCGTGCGGGAGTCCATCTCCAAGGTTTATGAAACCCTGTTCATCGCAGCCGTTCTCGTGCTCCTGGTCATCATGGTCTTTCTCCAGAGCTTCCGCGCCCTCCTCGTTCCCGCCACCACGGTTCCCGTCACGATCATTGGGGCCTTCGGGGCCATGGTCGCCCTCGGTTTCACCATCAACCTCATGACCCTTTTTGCCCTGGTCCTCTCCATAGGCATCGTGGTCGACGATGCCATCGTAATCGTCGAGAACAGCGCCTATTATATCGACAAAGGATTGACGCCCAAGGAGGCTGCGATAAAGGCGATGAGCGAACTGACGGGGCCGGTCATGGGCATCACCGCGGCCCTTACCGCGGTCTTCCTGCCCGCGGCATTTCTGCCCGGCATTACGGGTCTCATCTTCCGCCAATTTGCCCTGGTGATCGCCGCCACTTCGATAATCAGCGCAATGAATGCCCTCACCTTGAAACCGACCCAGTGCGCCCTGTGGCTCAAACCCCGGACGAAGGAGCCGAACAGGTTTTACCGGGGGTTTAACAGGATCTATGACAAAGCGAAGCAACCGTATATGAGTCTCGTCCGGTGGATGGTAATGAGGAGCAATATCATGGTCATCGTCTTCTTCATTATCATTGCGATCGCAGGATGGCAGTTCGTCTCGCGGCCCACGGGTTTTTTACCGTCCGAAGACCAGGGGTACGCCATCCTCTTCGCCCGCCTCCCTGACGGCGCGTCTCAGCCGAGATCCCGTGAGGTCGCGGAAAAGATAGGCAAAGTACTTGGGAATACGCCCGGCATAAAAAGCTGGGTTACAATTGGAGGGTACTCTTTTCTGGATGCGGCCAATGTCTCAACCATCAACAGCACCTTCATTATTTATGACGACTGGTCCAAGCGGGGCCGGGCGCTCAGTCAGGAGAAGCTGATCGCGGGCCTTAACCGTGACCTCTCGAAAATTCAGGAGGCGGACGTGTTTGTGGTCGTCCCTCCTCCGATCCGCGGGCTCGGACAATCGGGAGGTTTCCAGATGATGCTGGAGGACAGAAAAAACCTGGGACTCGAAGAGCTGCAGAAGGCGGTGGACGCCGTGGTCCAAAGGGCGAACTCCGAGGCGAGCCTGCAGGGTATCGCCTCCACCTTCAATACCAGGAGTCCTCAACTTTTTCTCGACATAGACCGCGTAAAGACACGGTCCCTTCAGGTCCCCCTGACCAATGTCTTTGAAACCCTGCGGGGCTACCTCGGCTCATCTTTTGCCAACCTTTTCAATAAATTTAATCAGGTATACCAGGTCTATATTCAGGCGAGCGACGTGCATCGCATCAGGTCCGAGGACATCAAGGGTCTCTACACGAGAAACAGCCAGGGCGATATGGTCCCTCTCGGAAGCCTCCTCGATGTAAAGTTTACCACAGGACCCGAGCTCATCACCCGATATAACCTCTATCCCGCGGCTCCCATATTCGGAAATGCGGCGCCCGGCGTCAGCTCCGGCGAGGCCCTCGGCCTCATGGAGCGCAGGCTCTCCGAGACCGTGGCCCGGGGCATCGGATTCGATTGGACCGCCACCAGTTACCAGGAGAAGAGGGTGGGAAACCAGGCGTACTTCATCTATGCCTTGTCGGTCACTCTCGTGTTTATGGTGCTTGCCGCACTCTACGAAAGCTGGACTTCGCCCGCTGCGGTGATCCTCGTCGTGCCCATGGCCCTCGTGGGCGTCCTGATAGCGCTCATGGTCCGTGGGTTTGACAACAATCTCTATACCCAGATCGGGCTCGTGCTCATGATCGCCCTTGCCAGCAAGAATGCTATTCTGATCGTGGAATTTGCACGGGACCTGCATAAAGAGGGCATGTCGGCAGCGGAAGCCGCCATAGAAGCGACGAGCCGGAGGTTCCGTCCTATTGTGATGACCTCCATTGCATTTATCCTGGGGGTTGTGCCTCTCCTGTTCGCAAGCGGTGCAGGAGCCGCGGGGCAGCAGGCGATAGGCACTGTAGTCTTTGGGGGTATGATTGCATCTACGGTATTGGCGATCCCCTTTGTCCCGGTATTTTACGTGGCGACACAAAGGTTGAGCGAAAGGGTGGGCAGAAAGAAAAAAGAGGCCTAGGTCTTCTCTTCCTCTTCGGGGAAGCCGGCAAGCTCCCTCATGACGGCCCTCGCGGTCGTCCTCTTCTTTACCCTCCACGCGATCGCGCCGGCGGTGTAGAGAGGCTCCTCGGTATCCGTATTGTATCCGCCGGATGAAAGAAGGCCGTTGCAGATGCAGAAGGAGAGCTCATTGTCCTCTTTTGCGGTACATTGGTTGTAGACGCCCTGTGCGTCCTTGAAAAGCACGTATCCCTTATCGCATTTCGGTTTTCTGCTTCGTGCGAGGGAGGATACGAACATGGGTGAAGCCTTGAGGACCCTGAAGGGCAGTCCGCATGGCGACCCGGGCTGGTTTGCCACCAGGATATCCCCCTCTTCCGAATCGATGACCGCCTGTTTATACTCGTCGGTCGCGCTCGACTCCTCGGTGGTGAGAAATTTGGTCCCCATCTGTACCCCGTCCGCGCCCAGACGGAGGAATCTCACGATGTCTGCATGGGTGAATATGCCTCCTGCCACGATCACGGGAAAATCACCATGTTTTAAGGCAATTTCCTTTACAGGGGGCAGCAGGTTCTCGAGCTTGTTCGATTCCAGGTCTATCTGCTCGAATTTGAAACCCAGGTGGCCGCCCGCAAGAGGTCCTTCCAGGACCACTGCATCAGGCCTGTACGACGCCTTTTCCCATTTCCGGATAATCAACTCCAGGGCCCTGGGCGAGGAGACGATGGGAATAAGGGCGGTGCCGTTCGGCTCTTTGATGGCGGGCAGGTTCATGGGCAATCCACCGCCCGATATGATTACATCCGCCTTGGCATCGATCGCCGCGATTACGGTGTCTTTATAGTCTCTTCCGAGGGCTACCATGATATTGATGCCCGTCACGCCTCCTTCGGCCTGGGCAAGGGACATCTCTTCCATGACGGCGTCATAAACGGATAGTTTCTTACCGGTTCTTTTTGAGACGATCCGGTCGAGGGCTGCACTGGAGACGATGCCCACTCCGCCTTCACGTGCTACGGCTGACGCGAGAGGGTGCAGGGATACACCGACCCCCATCCCTCCTTGAATGATAGGTAAGTTAATACGTTTCCCCTTTATTATAAGGGGCGGCAACAGGTTCTTGGATTCGGACAGCGGGAACACTCCTTAAATTGACTCTTCTATAAAACGACCAGTGATGGGTAGTTCTCTGATCAGGTTTACGAGAATAGCGTTAATATTAATCACCATATTATCCTCTATAACGTGAAGCATTACAAGAGAAAACTTTTTACCCCGCGACTGGGGCCGATCGACGCCGTTTTCGTTCTCGCCGAAGGGGACCGCATGGTATACAGTTGCTCAAGGGGTAAAGTTGGAAAGCTGATAAGGTATTTCTTTCGTCTCGAGAGACTCTTTCTTCTCGAAGTAGACCGCGTGGTCGGCAATCTCCCTTAAGGCAGTCACTATTTCTTTGTTTGAAGATTTTGCCAGTGGCGTGGCGCCCTTCAGCAGTTGTTTCGCCCGTCTCGCAGACAGGTGGACCAGCTCGAACCTGTTCTCCACCGTTTCCATGCAATCTTCAACCGTTATCCTCGCCATTACATCCTCCTCATTGCATCCACGATGGCCACGAAATCTTCGTAAGCCTTCTCCAGGGTATCATTAACAATAGTATATTGGAAGAATCGCTTTTGTGCAAGCTCTTCTTCGACCCTCTTCATCCTGAGTTCCAGTTCCTTCTCTCCCCGCAGGGATAAACGCTTGACCAGCTCTTCTTTTGACGGGGGCTCCACAAAGACGAGGCATGCTTCAGGACATTTCTCTTTGATCCGGAGAGCGCCTTTTACGTCTATATCGAGAATCATGTCGAGCCCCTGCCGGAGCGTATCGCCCACCTCTTTTGCCGGGGTGCCGTAGGAATGGCTATGCACCTGCTCCCATTCAAGAAAAGACTCTTCTTCAACCATCTTCCGGAAAAGGGCCTGATCGATAAAGTAGTAATCTTTTCCGTCCTCCTCGCGGGGCCTCTTCTGCCTCGTCGTATAGGAGATGGAGAAGTGGGAACGTGCGTCTTCTTTCAGGAAACGTTCTATAATCGAGCTCTTTCCCGCCCCGGACGGCCCGGACACGACAAAAAGCCGTCCTTTTTTCCCTTTATTCGACATTCTGAGCCTGCTCCCTCAGTTTCTCTATCTCAACTTTTATCTGGATAACCCGTTCGTTCACATAGAGGTCGTTCGACTTGCTCCCGATGGTGTTGGCCTCTCTCACCATCTCCTGAATAATGAAATCGAGCTTTCTTCCTATCGATTCATCGGACGCGACCGTATCCTGGAAATTACCTATGTGGCCCCTGAGCCTCACGAGTTCCTCGGCGATATCGAGACGCTCCATGTAGATCGCAAGCTCCTGCAATATCCTCCCCTCGTCGACAGGGATTCCTTTTGTCGCCTCCGTCACCCTCTCGCGCAGCTTTTCTCCATGGGCCTCGATAACCGAAGGCCATCGCTCCTCGATCTCTTTGAGATAGCCGGATATCGACTCCAGCCGACCGAAGAGGTCGCTCAGTATAAGGGCCCCTTCCCGGGCCTTCTCTTCATTCAGTTTCGTAAGAAGGGAGTGGAACGCGGGAAGGAGGATCTCTTCCGGTATCCCGTTACTCTCCTCAAAGGTGATGATCTCCCGCTGGTTGAACAAGGTTTCCAGGGTGAGATCCCCTTTGATCCCGTATTCTTCCTTCAGGCTCCGTGCCATCTCCACATACTGCTTTACCGTACCCTCGTTCACTTTAAATGGGGCCGGTTGTCCCGACGAGCGCTCCCACCTGACCACGAGGTCAAGTTTACCCCGTTTCACGCTTTGTTTTGCCATCTCTCTCAGCTTCTGTTCGTAGCCGGAATCGGCCCGCGAGAGCTTTATGCTGACTTCAAGGTAGCGACTGTTTAAGGACCTCGCTTCACCGTAAAGCTTCCCTTCGGCGCTTTCTACCTCCACTTTGGCAAATCCTGTCATACTCTTCATGGTTTCAGCATCCCCTTATAGATCTCTCTCCATTGGTTCATGATAAATATGGTCTCTTTTTCGCGGTAATCGGGATAGGTCCATTCGAGGGGCCGGTATGTCCCGTTCTGGAACATGAGGGTCAGGTCGGCGTAGATGCCCTTACTGAGGTAAACCCTGTGGGAATACCCTTTTGTGGTGGCGAGTATAATGTGCTCAAGGGCGATATAGCCGGGATCGATGTTGACGGTTCTCTTTCCCTGTACCTTGAGCTGCCTCTCTATCTCGTTGGTCTGGAGCTTTATCTCCGGCAGGAGGTCTCTGTGGAGCAAGGGCTCGAAAAGGAGGAAGACCCTCATGATATTTCCTCCCATCTCCTTATCGTAGTAGGTGCTGTGGATAAACGGGATAAGCCCCGTGGTCTGCTCTATCTTCCCGATGTAGCTCACCAGTTCCCCCTCCGCTTTATGAAGGGATATCTCGGTGGCGAACATCAGGCTCGCGAAGTACTTCACTGATTTGGGGATGTGCGGATTTCCCATAATATGAAATATTCCTTGTTTTTTTTCTTCCTGTCCCGGGGGACCTCTATCGAATCTTTTGCCTCTACCCCGATCGAGAGACCGAAGGCCTTTATCTCCTCCATCACTCGGGAGATCTTCTCCTGGTCCTTCACAATCCCGCCTTTGCCTACTTCAAACCGACCCACCTCGAACTGAGGCTTAAAAAGAGACATAATACATCCCCCGGGCTTGATCAAGGAGACCACGGGCGGCAGTATCTTCCTCAGGGAGATGAAGGATACGTCTATAGTCACCACGTCCACCAGCTCGCCTATGTCTTCAAGCGTGAGGGTCCGGGCGTTCAGGTTTTCCCGGAGGACGACCCTCTCGTCCTTTCTCAGCTTCTCGTGGAGTTGATGGGTGCCTACGTCGATGGCGTGGACTTTCCGCACTCCATGGGCGAGAAGACAGTCTACAAAGCCCCCCGTGGACGAACCCACATCCAGGGCCGTAAACCCCGTGACGTCGATGCCGAATCTATCGAGCGCCGCTTCGAGCTTGATCCCCCCGTAGCTCACGTATGGGATGGGGTCTCCCCTTACCTCGATGGGGGCGTCGCCGGCTACTTTCATGTCGGGTTTTGTCACCCGCTCGCTTCCGATATATACCTCACCCGCCATGATCAGGACCCTTGCCTTCTCTCTGGAGGGGGCAAGGCCCAGTCTGGCCAGGATGGTATCTATGCGCTCTTTAGCCAATCCTTCACTGCCTTTACGATCCCTTCCCGATCGAGTCCTATTTTGCGCCTCAGACTCGACTGGGACCCGTGGGGCAGGAATGCGTCCGGCAGGCCGATATTTCTGACAGGCACCAGGATGCCCTGTTCAGCCAGCATTTCCGAGACCCCGCTTCCGAAGCCTCCCATGAGGGTATTTTCTTCGACGGTCAGGATTCGTGCGGAATTGGCTGCCACACGGGAAAGCATCTCGCAGTCCATGGGCTTTACGAACCGCCCGTTTATCACAGCGCAATGAATGCCGGCCTCCGCGAGATCGGCGGCGGCCAGAAGGGCAGGGTGGACAGGGCTCCCGCAGGCGATAATCGCCACGTCGGTGCCGGTCCTCAAAAGCTCCCATGAGCCCAGCGGAATTTCCTCGAATTCGGGGGCCATGGCAACCCCCAGCGCTTCACCCCGGGGATACCTGACGGCAACGGGTTTTCCATAGCAGTACGCGGAATAGAGCATCTGCCTCAGCTCATTTTCGTCCTTAGGGGTCATGAGGATGAGGTTCGGGATGGAGCGGAAATAGGTGAGATCGAAGGCGCCGTGATGGGTAGGTCCGTCCTGTCCCACGATGCCGCCTCGATCGACGGCGAAGACCACCGGGAGGTCCTGGAGACAGACGTCAAGGATGATCTGATCGTAGGCCCTTTGGAGGAACGTAGAATAAATGGCGATGAAAGGCCTCAATCCCCCGAGGGCGAGGGCGCCGGCGAAGGTGACGCCATGCTGCTCCGCAATACCGATATCATAAAACCGTTCGGGAAAAAGCTGGGAAAACCGGTCGAGTCCTGTGCCCAGGCCCATGGCCGCGGTGATCGCCACAATCCTCTCATCTTTTTCGGCAAGCTCGATCATTGTCTGACCGAATATGTCGGTATAAGTCTTTACCCCTTTGGAGGTGGAGGCGCCTGTTTCGAGCTCGAAGGTGGAGATGCCGTGAAACCTCTCGGGATCGTCCTCCGCATGGACATAACCCTTCCCCTTTTTCGTGATCACGTGGAGGAGCACAGGACCCCTCAGGCGCTTCACGTTCTGGAGGTTATCGAGGAGATGGCCGAGATTGTGACCGTCTACAGGCCCCACATACTGGAAACCGAGGGCTTCGAAGAGCATGCCCGGCGTAACCAGGGCCTTTATGGTCTCTTCCACGTGGCGCGCCACCTTGTACACGGTATCGCCTACCGGTTGGGGCAGCTTCCTGAGCCTTGACTTGACCTCTTCGCGCAAGTTGCTCATGAACTCCCCTGTCATGATCTTATTGAGATATGACGAAAGGGCGCCGATGTTTTTGGAGATGGACATCTCATTGTCATTGAGAATGACGATAATATCGCTTCTTAAGTGGCCGGCGTGGTTGAGTGCCTCGAAAGACATGCCTCCCGTAAGCGAGCCGTCGCCGATAACCGCAACTATCTTATGGTTCTTGCCCGTTTTATTGCGCGCTTCGGCGAGGCCCACCGCCACAGAGATGGAATTGCTCGCATGACCGGTGTCAAAGACGTCGTAGACGCTTTCTTTGCGTGAGGGAAAGCCGCTTATGCCGCCATTCTGACGCAAGGTGGCGAACCGGCCTTTTCTGCCGGTTACCAGTTTATGGGTATAGCTCTGATGGCCCACATCCCAAATAATCTTATCCTGCGGTGAGTCGAAGACGCAATGGAGGGCGAGGGTCAACTCCACCACGCCCAGGTTGGAGGAAAGGTGCCCTCCCGTGTGAGAGACCGTGTCGATGATGCACCGGCGCACTTCTTCGGCGAGCTGGGAGAGCTCACCCGCGTCCAGCTTCTTTAAGTCTCCGGGGCCCTCTATTCTCTCGAGAAACATTAAGAGACCCGACTGCCGATAAACTGAGCCAATTCGGCGAGGATGGCGGAATTATCGCCTAAAAACTGGACGGATTTTACCGCTTCTTCGGTGAGCTGTTCCAGCTTGATCTTGGACGCAACCACGCCGTAATGTCTTACGTAGGTCTGTTTATTCGTATCCTTCTTCAGGCGCTTGCCCACTATTTCCTCGTCTCCCTCCACATCGAGAAGATCGTCCATGATCTGAAAAGCGAGACCGAGCGCCTCTCCGTAGCGGGTGAATTTTGCAAGGGCCCGCGTCTTTGCTCCTCCCATAATCGCTCCTACCCGTACTGAAGCCCTGATAAGGGCCGTGGTCTTTCGGGAGTGGATGTAATGAAGGATATTCTTGGTGCCTTCCTTCCCGTCATAGAGGACATCCATCACCTGACCGGCGACCATGCCCTCGGCCCCTGCCGCGGAGGCTACTTCAAAGATGACATCCCGCACGATCCTGGGGTTTATACGCTCTCCATGCCGGTTATCCGCCATTAACCTGAAGGCTTCGGTAAGGAGCCCGTCGCCCGCCAGAAGGGCGATCGCCTCGCCGTACACTTTGTGGCACGTAGGTTTTCCCCTTCTCAGGTCATCGTTGTCGAGGCTCGGGAGGTCGTCGTGGATCAGGGAATATGTATGGATCATCTCGATGGCACAGGCAAAAGGCAGCAGATCGTCCGAGCTTTTCCCCTGGGCCTCGCATGCAGCTATTGCCAGAATCGGCCTTATTCTCTTCCCATGAGAAAAAAGCATATATCCCATGGAATCTCTAAGAACGGAAGGAGGCGTCTTCAGTGAAGAGAACAGGTCTTTAAGACTGTTCTCGACGATTATCTGTTTCTCTCGCAAATAGCTTGCCAGATCGGTCACGTATCTTCCCTGTCGAAGGCCCCTTTATCTATCGAGCCGTCCTCTTTTTTGATCAGCACCTCGACCTTTTTCTCTATCTCATCAAGTCTTTTGGAGAGTTCTTTGGTGAGGGAGAGTCCTTCCTTGAACAGGCCGAGGGCCTCGTCAAGAGGGATATTGCCGTTGTCAAGGCTTTTCACTATGTTTTCGAGCTTCTTGAGCCCATCTTCAAATTTCATGGACATTTTTATTATAGAATTTAAAATCTTACATGGCAAGTATTTCGTGATTGCCGGCCGTGGAAGGGTGCTCTTTTACTTCCCGCCTCCGGGAATTCGTTGACGGGACCCGGCTATTCGGGATATAAATTCTTTGGGTATCGGTCCTTCGAAAATGGGGGAGGAACCGACTGATAAGATTCCCTGACCCGCAATTAAAGGAATTTTTCAAGGAGAGAGCATATATGAAAAAGCCGATAATGAGCGTTATTCTGGCATCCTTTGTTTTTGCCTTATGTGCGGTATCGCCCGGCCACGGGGCGGAGAAGGAGTTCTCCGGATTTCTGAATGACTACAGTCAGCTTGGTCCCGGTCCCAAAGAAGGGGCCAAATATCGTTACGTCAAACCCGGTGTCGATTTTACAAAGTATAAGAAGGTTATGCTCGACGGCGTGGTCTTCTTTTTTGCCGAAGATTCCAAATATAAAGGAATCGACCCCACAGAGCTTAAGGACCTTTCCGACCAGTTCAATCAGGCCGCGGCGAAGGCCCTGGGCGACGCCTATCCCTTAGTGGCCGAGGCCGGTCCCGATGTGCTCCGGTTAAGAGTGGCGATTACCAAACTCGAATCTTCGAGCCCCGGAAGAAGCGTAATCTCTTCGGTAATTCCCGTGGGCATTGCCATCAGCGTGGTGAAGAAAGCCGCCACAGGCTCATGGACGGGCGCCGGTAAAACGGGCATGGAAATGGAGGCGCTCGATTCCCTGTCAAATGAGCGGATCGCCGCCGCGGTCGATGAGAGGCCCGGAGGTAAAACGTCAAGTTTCACCAAATGGGGCTCCGCCAAAGAGGCCTTCGAGTTTTGGGCACAACGCCTAAGGACGGTTCTCGATAAGGTCAATGGGATAGAACCGAAGGAATAATATCGGGAATGGAGGAAGAAAGAGAAATGAAGAAATTATGGAGCGCTGTACTGGCGTCTGCTTTGTTGGTGATGTGGCTCGGCCTCGCGCCGGCCGTTGCCGAGGGTCCGAAGAAGAAAGAGAACGGGAAACCGGGCGCGGTGCTCGCGGAAGTAATGAGCGTGACGGCATCGGTCGAAGCAATAGACCAGGCGAAGCGCACCCTGACATTGAAGCTCCCTGACGGGACGAAAAAAACCGTAAAGGTAGGCAAGGAAGTAATAAATTTCGATCGCATAAAGGCGGGCGACCAGCTGAAGACCACATATTACGAGTCGGTTGCCGTGTTCGTCAGGAAATCTGATGAACCGCCCGTGGAGACGGAGGTTGGGACCGTGAGAGTGGCTCCGAAAGGCGCCAAGCCCGGAATAATGGTCGCCGACATCTCCGAGATCACCGCGAAGGTGGAGGCGATCGATTATAAGAACCGGATGGTGACCCTCAAGGGGCCTGAAGGGCAATCGGGAACCTTTACGGTCGACAGGAGGGTGAAGAGGTTTATGGCGATAAAGCCCGGGGACGAGCTGGTGGTAAGGATCACGGACGCCCTGGCAGTGGCCGTCGAAACGCCGTAACGGGACCGGCGCTTTCAGCCGGGAGGAGTGGAGACCGGTAACTCTTTCGACGTGAGGCCTTCCATAAGGGCACGGGGCACAGGCACGGCCTTGCGTGACCTGTAATCGAAGGTCACCATGCCCGTTTCAGCAAGGGCGATCAGGGTCTGCTCCTTTGAGACGCGATAAAAGAGGCGAAAGGCGGTCCGGGTAAATTCATCCGCGTGTATGGCAATGATGAGACGATCGAGCATAAAGGCCTCCGCCCTGTAATTTACCACAAGGTCGGACATGATGAGCCCGGAGCGTGTGTCGCCGAGGTCGAGTTCGGTCAATCCCAGCCGGGAAAGCATATGGACCCGCGCGGCGCCCAAAAGCGATATGAGAGAATCGTGGCCCAGGTGACCGCCATAATTGATGTCCCGCGGCTCAAGCGTAAGGGGATGTTGAAATTCATATGCCTTCTGTTCGACCAATCTTATTCGGGTCATGACGGTCACCTCCGGAGTTTCTGGCGTGGCTTCCCATTTTCTCTATCACTTCGGCGGGAGCTGTGTCAAACATAGGCATGGTTTTATTTTATTTGACCGGCCGCACCGGGGATGATACTTTTCCCTACGGGCGCGGGTCGCGGCATCCCTGATATTTATCCCATAATATTCCTTCTCCCTGCGTGAAGCGGGAAAGGCAAAAAGTTGACGGCTATTGATGGAACCTTTTTTCGAAGATAATTTTTTTCCTCTCCCGGAGGAGATACCCCGCGAATTTGCCGGAGTGCTTCCCCTTTCCCTCGATCATTACCTGAGCGGAGGAGTGCTCCATAAATGGGACGGGCCGTTTCGGGAGGTCCGTTCCCCCGTATGCGTCCGTACCTCGTCCGGCCTCTCGGGCATGCCGGTCGGCAGGTATCCCCTCATGACGGGAAAAGAGTCTCTCCATATACTTCGCTCGGCGCGGGAAGCCTTCGACCATGGAAGGGGAGAGTGGCCGTCAATGGCCCTTACCCGGAGAATAGAAAAGGTGGAAGGCTTCATCTCAAAGATGATGCCCTCGAAGGACCTTATAAGCCGTATTCTCATGTGGGAGATAGGTAAGACCTATAAAGATTCGCAGCTCGAATTCGACCGTACCGTCGATTATGCGAAAGGTGTGATAGAGGCATTCAGGAAGGTCTGCACCTCGACCCGGGAACCCATAACCGGGCACGGCATAGTAGGACGGATAGAACGGATGCCCCTTGGCGTGGTGCTCTGCATGGGACCCTTCAATTACCCTCTTTTTGAGACCTTCACCGGCCTTATCCCTGCGTTGATCTCCGGTAATACCGTAATTTTCAAGACTCCAAGGTTCGGGACACTCCTTTATCAGCCCCTTCTCGAGATCTTTCGCGACTCTTTTCCTGCCGGGGTGGTGAATGAGATTTCTGGCGAGGGAAAAGAAGTGATTCCCCCCCTTCTTTCCTCCGGAATGATCGACGGTCTCGCTTTTATCGGCACGAGCACCGTAGCCGCGTACCTGAGGGGTCTCCATCCGAGGACCCAGAGGCTTCGATGCGTGCTGGGACTGGAGGCCAAGAACCCCGCCATCATTCTTCCCGACGCGGACCTGGATTTGACGGTCAAGGAGTGCATTACCGGCGCCCTTTCCTTTAACGGCCAACGGTGCGCGGCCCTGAAACTCTTCTTTGTACCGAAACACAGGGCGGAACTCTTTCTCGCAAAATTCTCGGCAGCCCTTGCCGCAGTGCGGTCCGGTATGCCCTGGCAAGAAAATATCCTCGTGACGCCCCTCGTGGAACCCGGAAAGCCGGCCTATCTCGCCGGTCTCATGGGAGACGCCATCTCTCGCGGAGCGGAAATCATGAACTCCGGCGGCGGTAGTTCTTCGGGTACCTTTTTCTCGCCCGCCCTTCTTTACCCGGTGAGTCCCTCCATGAGGCTCTATCATGAAGAGCAATTCGGCCCTCTTATTCCGGTGGTGCCTTATAATGACCTGGAAGAGGTGTTGAGGTATGGGGCTCAATCAAATTACGGACAGCAAGCATCCCTTTTCGGCGCCGATCCGGAGGTACTTTCGCGCCTCGCCGGCCATCTTATGCACCACGTCTCCAGAGTCAATATTAATTGTCAGTGCCAGAGGAGCCCGGATGTGATGCCCTTTACCGGAAGAAAGGACTCCGGGGAGGGAAGTCTCTCCATTGAGGACGCGCCTTTTGCCTTTACTCTTCCCTCCATTATCGCCGCCAGAGATACCCTCGCCCATAGGAAGATCATCGGAGATTTCGGAGAGGGGGCAGAGGGGTAAAGGTCTCTTTGGGAAAACTCCCGGCAGATGACCCTCGGATTGTATCCACTTAGGCCATTTGTGTGGAAAGGGGTACCTCGAAAGTTGTGGATACAGAACAGCCTTGCCTTCCCTCCCCTTAACCTTACTGTTTTGATATTGAACCATTTGAAAGAGAAGGAATTTTCCACTTACGCGACAGACTTGTAATGGGCAGGGAAATTAATGTACTTGATTAAATACAAACCGATAGATGGTGGATGTGAAATATTTCATATGGCAACAAGTTCGGCAAATTTAACCCTTTCGACAAGAACGTGATTTTTTAGTTGATTTCTATATTTGCCTGTATTATATTCTATACAATGATATGTCAACGGTTAACAGGTGGTTTCGTATTCTTATCATTTATCTCCTCCCGGTGATCCCGGGTTGAGAGGCCGGCAGTAGTCGTCGGCGCCGGAGTCCCCGGTGGGAAAAATTCCGGGCGAAGACCGATAGCCGTAGCGCTATGAACTAACATAAACCTGTTGCGTGTCGCTCCCATGTCGTTCTTTTGAAGGGGCGGACATGTAAGAGAGATCAAAAGGAGGAACATATGATTCACGGGGCATCAGCAGAATTTTTTAACGCAGCGGATTACTTCATTGACAGAAATATACGCCAGGGGCGGGGACACAAGGTTGCCGTATATACCGAAAAACGTAATTATACTTACAATGACATTCAGAAGATGGTCAACAAGACCGCGAACGCCTTACGCGAGCTGGGTGTGCGCGTAGACGACCGGGTCGTCCTTCTCATGCTGGACGTTCCCCAGTTCTACGCCATATTCTGGGGCGCCATCAAGATAGGCGCGGTGCCCATTCCCGTGAATACCATGCTTACCCCCGAAGATTACGAGTATTACCTGAATGACAGCCGCGCAAGGGTGCTGGTCGTCTCCGATCAGCTCGTCCCCACGGTAGTAAAAATTCAGGGTGATTTAAGATATCTCCGCGACCTCATCATCATCTCCGAGACCGAGGGCGCGAGAATTCCTTTCAAGCAGAAGTTCAGACATGCACCGGAGACAATAAAAACCGAGTTCACCACGAAAGACGATGTCGGGTTCTGGCTTTACAGCTCAGGCTCAACGGGTGCGCCTAAGGGTGCGATCCATTCCCAGTATGACATGGTGGCAGCGGCTGAAGCGTTTGGTCAGGGCGTGTTGGGACTTACCGAGGACGACATTCTATTTTCCGCAGCAAGACTTTTCTTTGCATACGGGCTCGGGAACGCATGTTACTTCCCTCTGTCCGTTGGCGCATCGGTAGTACTCAACCCAGGGGCGCCCAATCCGGAGAGTATATTTCACTATCTGGAGCGTTTCCGACCTACTGTCTTCTTCGGTATACCCACGCTTTACGGCCAATTGCTCGAGTTTCTCGAGAAGCGCGACAAAGATGCGGGGATCAAGACTCCCGACCCCAACGCAAATCATGAGTTCTCGTCAGTCCGTATTTGCACGTCCGCAGGCGAAGCGCTGCCGCCCGACATCTATCTTCGCTGGAAACAGCGGTTCGGCATCGAAATACTCGATGGCATAGGCTCGACCGAAATGCTCCACATTTTTATCTCCAACCGTTCGGGCGAAGTAAAACCGGGCTCAACCGGAAAACCTGTTCCCGGTTACGAATGCAGACTTGTCGATGACGAAGGGCGCGACGTGCCCACGGGCGAGATCGGGACGCTGCTCGTCAAGGGTGCAAGTGCGGCACAGCAGTACTGGAGAAAGAGGGAGAAGACCCGTCTTACCATGCAGGGCGAATGGATCAACACGGGCGATAAGTATTATATGGACGAAGAAGGATATTACTGGTGCGCGGGAAGAGGCGACGATATGCTGAAAGTCGGCGGCATCTGGGTCTCACCGGTCGAAGTGGAGAATTGCATCATCGAACACCCGTCCGTACTCGAAGCCGCGGTAGTGGGACACATGGACCCGAAAGGCCTCGTAAAGCCGAAGGCATTCGTAGTGCTGAAGGAGAGTGTCGCACCGAGCAACGAGCTCGAAAAAGAAGTGAAGCAGTGGGTGCTCGACCGCATGGCAAAATACAAGTACCCGAGATGGGTAGAATTCGTAAAAGAGCTTCCGAAAAGCACCACCGGAAAGATCCAGAGATATAAACTACGCTAAGATTGGCGATATAGAATTGCGGGGCTTGTGAGGGCCCTACAAGGGGCGCCCCTGGAAAGGGGCGCCCCTTGTGCATTCACGAGCTTTTACCTCACCCGGCGAGTTTGTGAAAAAAGGCGCTTAAGTCATTGCCCGCGTCTCCGATAAAAAGAGCGATCCACAAAAGATCTTAGACTAAATATGATAGACATGGGAGGCTTATTGTGAAAAGATCTGTTCTTGGAATGCTCACGGCAATAGTGGTAATGGCTCTGTTCTGTCTGTTTTCGTACGTCCAGGCAGCTCCTCAGGACGATGCGAAGGCCCTGGCGGAGAAAGCGGCAGCCTACGTGAAAGCGAACGGGAAGGAGAAGGCCATGGCGGAGTTCAATAACCCAAAAGGCCAGTTCAGTAAGGGGGACCTTTACATTTTTGCGAATGATTTTAACGGAGTATGTCAGGCAAACGGCGGAAATCCGAAGCTCACAGGTCAAAATCACCTTGGGCTCAAAGATGCGACCGATAAATACTTTATGAAAGAAATGGTAGAGACTGCAAAGACCAAGGGCAGCGGATGGATCAACTATAGCTGGACGAATCCGGCGACCAAGAAGGTACAGGCGAAGGTCGCCTGGGTCCAAAGGGTAGAAGGCGCCGACTGCTTCGTGGGATGCGGCGTATATAAATAATATCTTTATTATCTGCGTTCTTATTAAGCGAGGGGGCTCGCGGACATGGAGATCTTTGTGGATCGTCCCCTCGCTTAAGAAAATAACCGACCTTCCGATATACCCAGTAGTTCGACATCCCTGTTATCCCATCATGCAAATAGATATCGATCATGCAAGGGAGAGACGCTTTTACGTGAAGAAGAATAGAGACATAAAAAATCGACACAACAGCCGGAGTGGGTGCGGGCGGGTCAAAATAATGAGCAACGCCCATCTGAAGGCCGGTTGCGCATCGGATGAACAGGTCGATTATAATCATTTTCATAAAGCCGATTTAAGTAAAATTTATTCATGCCGATATACTGTTAGCTTCACATATTCCTAATGCTCGCGCAACAAAGGAGGCTTTACAATGAAAAAGGCAGTATGGAGCATGGTAGTAGTCTTGGCGGTTGTTTTCGGAGCGGCATATGTGGTTCAGGCAGCGCCCTTAGATGACGCGAAAACACTCGCGGAGAAGTCGGCGGCGTACGTAAAGGCAAACGGTAAAGAAAAAGGCATTGCAGAGATAGCTAACCCCAAGGGGCAGTTCGTGAAGGGCGACCTTTACGTGACCCTCCAGGATTTCAACGGCATCGCACTCGCCAATCCGATGAACCCGAAGCTGCACGGCCAGAACCATCTGGAATTGAAAGACGCCACGGGCAAGACGTTCATCAAGGAAAATATCGAAGTTGCCAAAACAAAAGGCAGCGGCTGGGTAACCTACTCGTGGACGAACCCTGCAACCAAGAAGATCCAGGCCAAAAAGGCGTGGGTTCAGAGGGTTGAGGGAACGGATATGTACACGATGTCGGGAGTATTTCAGTAAGTCGTGAATCGAACGTGCTGCCGGCAAGGCGGATGCCTCCGGCGGCACGTGAGAAAACCATATATCAAAGGGGGATTTTAAAGATGAAAGCATGGCTCAGCAACCTGAAAATGACGAAGAAACTTCTGGTTTCTCCATTCACGGCAATTCTCTTTCTCCTTATATTCGGCTTGGTCTCTTATGCCGGCTTCTTCAGGCAGAAGGCTGCCCTTGAAGACATCTTTAATACCCGGTTCAAGGTATATCAATCCACTGCGGGCGTAATCATAGGCCTTAAAGAGGTACATGGGAACATCTATAAGCTCCTCTCATGGATAGGCTCGAATTACGAGAAGTCCCGCATCGATTCCTTCGCGGAAGAGCAGTTTGCGACCCTCAAGAAGGTCGGGGCGGAGGTAAGCGAAAAGACTAAGGCCGCCAATCTGACGAAGGCCGAAAAAGATCTCTTTCAGAAGACATTCGATCAATTAGGAAAATATCAGGAAGCGCTACGCCAGATCGCGGGACTCGATGCGGCCACGGCATCCATGCTTATGACCCAGGCTGATGATATTTTTCAAACGATCAGTAAAAACCTCGATGAGCTCCTGGTCCTCGAGAATAAGTTGAGTAAAACTCAATACGAGTCATCGACCGTAACCTTCCGTCTCGTGCTCATTGTTTCCGCGATCGTGCTGCTTGCGGCAGTGATCCTGCCCTTTGGGCTTACCATGCTCATGCGGGCAATCATCCTCGCCCCCATTACGAAGACCGTTGAAGCAATAGAGAGCGTAGCCCAGGGCGACCTCACCAAGCGCATCGATGTATCGTCCGAGGATGAGATAGGAGAGATGGCAAAACACTTCAACTCCTTTGTCGAAAAACTCCACGATACCATCAGGCAGGTGGCGAAGAGCAGCGACGAAGTCTCCTCCGCGGCCAACACCCTTGATGCCGCGACCGAGCATATGGCCACGGGCGTGGAAGAAGCGGCCATGCAGGTAAATTCGGTGGCTACTGCCAGCGAGGAGATGTCGAAAACCTCGTCCGAGATCGCGCAGAATTGTATGACCGCCGCAAAAAGCTCCGAGAGGGCGAATGAATCGGCAGGCACGGGCGAAACCATCATACAGGAAACCATAAAGGTCATGAACCGCATAAGCGAGAGAGTTAAAGAGTCGTCCGACGTGATCAAGAGCCTCGGCACCCGTTCCGATCAGATCGGACAGATAGTCGGCCTCATTAACGACGTGGCCGACCAGACCAACCTTCTGGCCCTGAATGCGGCAATCGAAGCCGCAAGAGCGGGCGAGCACGGCAGAGGTTTTGCAGTGGTTGCAGATGAGGTCCGTAAGCTTGCCGAAAGAACGAGCGAAGCCACGAAAGAGATCGGCGATACCATAAGGGCGATGCAGACAGAGACGAAGAAGGCCGTAACTTCCATGGAAGACGGGGTGAACGAGGTGGGTCACGGTACCCTGGAAGCAGGCAAATCAGGGGAAGCCCTGCAGGAGATCCTGCGCCAGATCAACAAGGTGACCTCGGAGATAAACCAGATCGCCGTAGCCTCCGAGCAGGAGACGGCAACGACAAACGAGATCGCCGTGAGTATCCAGCAGATCTCGATGGTGATGCAGGAGACGGCCCAGAGAATTCAGGACAACGCCGGCGCCTCAGCCCAGCTCGCCAACCTCTCAAGAGACCTCCAGCACATGGTAGGCCAGTTCAAGATATAAAAGAGATCCATATAAAGGGTTACCAAACGGACCACGGCCGAAACGGCCGTGGTCTTTCCTTATATTCCAAACTCCTTCCCCCCCTCAGTGGGCAATCCCTTTTATCTCTCCATATCCTGGCTCCTTCCGTCGCCCTCACTCCCGTAGCTGACGGTTGCCCCCTTTTTCCTTGCTTTATTGCCCCTAAGCCTGTTAATTTTAAAGAGTTGGTGGAATAGATGAAGCCCCTGTTCATAAATGTGCCGTACAGGAGGGTTGAGGAAAACCTGGCCAGGATTCTCAGTCTCGGCACCGGCATAGAAATCTATATCGATAATCACCTCGTTGAAGAGGCAGGTGACCGGGAAGTTCGGGAACTGGGAAACCGGCTTGCGGGCCACGGCATTGCCGTGACCGTTCATGCACCTTACATGGATCTGAGTCCCGGCGGCTTTGACAGGAGCGTGCGGAGAATCACGAAAGAAAAACTGAAGAAGGCGGCGGGCCTGGCCGGGCTACTCCACGCGAAAGGCCTGGTCTGCCACCCGGGCTATGACAAATGGCGGTTCGGGGGGAATGAGGAACTCTGGCTGGAAGGGAGCGTCGATACGTGGACAGAAGTAATCGCCGAGGCGAAAGGGGGACCAATCGTCATGGTGGAGAATATCTTCGAAGAGGAGCCTTCCACGCTGATTGCCCTTTTCGACCGTTTCAGGGAAGAGGACCTCTTCTTCTGTTTCGACTCCGGCCATTTCAATCTCTTCTCCACGGTTCCCGTGGATAAATGGCTTACTCCCATAAGAAGCCTGGTGAGGGAGATGCACCTTCATGACAACCACGGCAGGTCCGACGAACATCTTCCCGTGGGGGAGGGTACCTTTCCTTTCCGCGAGCTGAAGACCTTTCTGTCCGCACAAGAGTCGATGATTTTCACCGCCGAGGTGCACGGGGAGAGCCGCGCAAATGAAAGTATAAAAAAATTAAAGGAGTTTCTATCATAAATGGCCCACAGAATCGAAGTAGCTTATAAGGAAAAGATCAAAGATGCGCCAGGGGAAAAGCTGAAGAGAAGAATCAAGGGAGATTTCGGATTGAACGTGACCGTCCGCGTGGTGGACGTATACACCGTCGATTCAAAAGTGGACGAGGGGACCATCCGTATCCTTGCCGCCGATGCCTTTATCGATCCCGTGACCCAGGTCGCGTACGTGGGCACCCCTGTCCCTGCGGATGCGGATTGGATCGTCGAGGTGGGCTTTAAACCGGGGGTGACGGATAATGTGGGCAGGACCGGGCGCGAAGTGCTCGAGGCCCTTTCCGGCCGAAAGCTTAAAGAGGACGAAGGAGTATATACTTCGAGAATGTACCTCCTCAAGGGCAGGCTCGAGGAGAAGGATGTGATAAGGATTGCGGAGGGCATGCTCGCCAATACCCTTATCAACCGGTATGCGTATAAAACCGTGGAGGCATACCGGAAAGAAAGGGGCATGGGCGTCTATGTGCCGAAGGTCGCCTTTCATCATGAGCCGGTAGTGGAGACTTTTCCCCTCACCATGACCATTGAAGAGCTTATGAAGATGAACCGGGAGAGGACGTGGGCCCTTTCGAGGGATGAGCTGATCGCCATTCAGCACCATTTCCTGCGTAGCGAGGTGAGCGAAGAGAGATCGAAGGTGGGTCTCGGCCCGTCCCCCACGGACGTAGAAATTGAGGTGCTGGCCCAGACCTGGTCTGAGCACTGCAAGCATAAAATCTTCAACGCCACCATAGAGTATGAAGAAGACGGCGTGAGCCGCACTATCGAAAGCCTTTTTAAGACCTGCATCGTGGGCTCCACCGAAAAGATACGCAGCCAAAAAGGCAGAGCCGATTTCTGCCTCTCCGTGTTTAAGGATAATGCCGGTATTATCCGGTTCAATCGCACCCATAACCTCGCCTATAAGGTGGAAACCCACAATACTCCATCGGCCCTCGATCCGTACGGCGGGGCCCTTACCGGAATCGTCGGGGTAAACCGCGACCCCTTCGGCACAGGGAAAGGGGCAAAGCTCATATTCAATACCGACATCTTTTGTTTTGCCGACCCCGATTACAAAGGGGAGGTGCCTCCCCGCCTTCTCCATCCGAAACGGGTATTGAACGGGGTGAGGGAAGGGGTGGAGCATGGAGGCAACAAAAGCGGGATACCCACCGTGAACGGCTCCCTTGTATTCGACCGGGGTTATCTGGGTAAACCCCTCGTCTTCTGCGGCACCTGCGGCATCATGCCCCGCACGATAAAAGGCGTGCCCACCCATATTAAAGAAGCAGGAATAGGGGATGCGATCGTCATGGTGGGCGGCCGTATAGGCATCGACGGTATTCACGGCGCGACTTTTTCATCGGAGGAACTGTCGGAGGTTTCCCCCACGAGCGCCGTTCAGATAGGCGATCCGATCACCCAGAAGAGGATGACCGATTTCCTGCTCGTGGCACGGGACCGGGACCTCTACACATCGATTACGGATAACGGCGCAGGAGGCCTTTCTTCCTCCATAGGCGAGATGGCAACCGATACGAACGGATGCATCGTCCACATCGACAGGGCGCCCCTCAAATATCCGGGCCTCTCTCCCTGGGAGATACTCCTTTCGGAGGCGCAGGAACGGATGAACGTGGCGGTGAGGCCGGATAAACTCGATGAATTCATGGCCCTGTCCGAGAAAATGAACGTCACCTCCACCATCCTCGGCGAATTTACCGATACAGGAAAACTCCATGTCTTCTATAAAGGCAAGACGGTGGCCTATCTCGACATGGAGTTTCTCCATAACGGGCTCCCCAAAATGAAGCTGCCCGCAAAATGGGAGCGGAAGATCAAGGATGAGCCGCCCGTAAAGGAACCGAAGAACTACGTCCATACTTTAAAAGACCTACTCTCCCGTTGGAACGTGTGCAGCAAAGAATACGTGGTGCGCCAGTACGACCACGAGGTCCAGGGTGGAAGCGTAGTGAAGCCTTTAACCGGCAAGGCTAATAACGGCCCCAGCGATGCGGGGGTGGTGCGGCCCGACCTCTCCTCTAAAGAAGGGGTCGTGGTGAGCCACGGGATATGCCCGAAGTACAGTGAGATCGATACGTACCATATGGCGGCATGCGCCATAGATGAGGCCATAAGAAACAATATCGCTACAGGCGGGTCGCTCCGCAGAATGGCCCTTCTCGATAATTTCTGCTGGTCCGATCCGGTGGTTTCGGAGAGAAACCCTGAAGGCCCGTACAAGCTGGCCCAATTGGTGAGGGCGAACATGGCCCTTTACGATTACACGACCCTCTTCGGTACCCCCTGCATATCGGGCAAAGACAGCATGAAGAACGATTACATCTATGGGGATATCAAGATATCGGTGCCCCAGACCCTGCTCGTTTCCGCGATTTCGGTAATCGAGGATATCGAGAAGATAGTGACCATGGATTTCAAGGAGCCGGGAGATCTTATCGTCATAGTGGGGAAGACCTATCCCGAGCTGGGAGGCTCCGAATACCTCGCCGCCTCGGCTCTCTACGGAAATATCCCGCCGAAAGTAAGGGGCGCCATGGCGAAGAAAACATATAAGGCCATGGAGAAGGCAATCCATGCGGGAATCGTCAGGTCCTGTCACGACGTATCCGACGGCGGCCTCGCCTGTGCCCTGGCGGAAAGTGCATTTGCAGGCGGCCTGGGAATCGATGCGGACCTCAAGCTCGCGCCCTTCGCGGGCATTTTCAGGGATGACTTTCTCCTCTTTTCGGAATCCCAGAGCAGGTTCGTCCTCTCAGTCAGGGAAGCCGATTATCCGCTCCTGGCCACATTACTGAAAGGCGTGCCTTCGGCGGTAGTAGGCAAAGTGAGAAAGGACGAAAAATTTCTGATAAAAGGAATAAACGGCACCACCCTCATCGATACAGGAATAGAAGACCTGCGCGCGGCATGGGAGAAGCCGTTTAAGGTAAATTTTAGTTAACCACTGTCGTTTGTTTTTTATTGGACGGTAATTTACGCGTTTACGCCGTGCAGACAATTAGAGGGGCTCACGTCGCCCCCTCGGCCGGCAAAGCCGGCTGAGCCTCCCCCTCTCGCTCGCCGTGCGAGCTACATCACGCAGGACAATTACCGGGTAATTCTTCTGTCGTGATCGACGCCTGATTGGCCTCGGGACCAGCTCACTTTTTGTCTCTCCTTTGGCAGGTCACTGCATCAATATTTAAAACGATAATTCTTCGGTTGTGACCTGAACAATTTAACGGGCTCACGGCGTCCCTTTGTAACGCGCTGTTTAAGGCACCTACTTTTGACTGGTGTTGTCGACTATCGACTATCGACTATCGACTATCGACTATCGACTAGAGACTAGAGACTAGAGACTAGAGACTAGAGACTAGAGACTAGAGACTAGAGACTAGAGACTAGAGACTAGAGACTAGAGACTGCCTCTCTGCTTTCTGACTATCTTTCCGGGCGCAAAAAAAGGGCGTCCCCTGAAGAGACGCCCTGCTGGCTTCTGTCTGAATTCTGCTACTTCTTGGGTGCGGGCTTTGTCGTCTTCTCGCTCGTAGCCTCGGATACGCCTTCACCGATATCCTGGCTCACGTTCGGCTGTTTCGCGGATTTTTCCATTCTTGCCTTTGTCTTCGGGCCGCCCTTTACGGTCGTTTTCTCGGCGGTAGCCTCGGCTACGCCTTCACCGATGTCCTGGCTCGTGTTTTTCTTCTTTGCGGATTTTTCCATTCTTGCCTTTGTCTTCGGGCCGCCCTTTACGGTCGTCTTCTCGCCCGTAGCCTCGGCTACGCCTTCACCGATGTCCTGCTTGACATCCTTTCCACCAGGGACTGTCTTCTGAGCGATTGCCCCGGAGACTATGCAGAAGCTGAACATAAAAAATGCTGCCATTAAGAAAACCAAGACCTTTTTGTCCTTCTTCATCCTCGAACCCTCCTGTTAAATTTGTTAATTGTTTACCGCCTCTAAATTTCTCCTGCGAGTGCGGTCCACGTTAATATTACTGTGCGAAATGCCATTTGTCAAGGGCCTATTGCGTAAAACCACGGTTCTTTGACCGATCGCGTTTTTTTACCGGTCTGCTATCGCGTTTTTTCCTGATCTATTTCCTCTTCCTTTCTAGCGGTTCCGCCTCACGCGGTTTTCCGATGAAGCTGGTCGAGGGTCTCGAAATAAGCCTCGATTCTCGTCCTGATCTGGGTTTCCGAGTAGAAACGCTGGTCCCCCATATCGCTTTCGAATACCAATGCGGGGATGCCGGTCTTTTTTACCAGGATGTCCTTGAGGGTGGGGACCGCGAAAGAAACGGCCTTGCAGCTCCGGTTCATGAACATGATCATCCCGTTCATATCATAGCGCTTGAAGAGGTCCATGGCCATGGCCGCCCTGTCTTCAATGGTGGAGTTGGAGAAGCGGTCCACATAATTCTGTGCAAGGGTCTCGAGAGGGTCTTTTGTAAGATCGAAATCGAGGCTCCAGGCATGGACATAGAGGGAGGTGAGGATTACGGCTCCATAGGAAGCGAGGAGTTTCGCATGGTCGCTGAACTTGAACCATACGGGAAGGTTCTCCCAGTAGAGCCGGTACTTTTCGTTCTGCACCACCCCGATGCCTTTGGCGACCTTCTCCTCGATCTCATCGCAGAGGGTCTGGTAGTATTCGACACATTCGGGGGTGCCTCTCCGGTAGACGGCAATAGCCATGCCTATGAGGGCATCGAAAATGCTGATGGGCGATGGCTTGTACTGGGCCATGTCGAGAAACTTCTTGTAAAGAATGCTCGATTTGGCCGAATAGTAGAGGACCTCCTGCAACCGGTCGTAATTGAATTTCTTCTTCGTGATCTGCTCGAGCCAGGCAATAACCTCCTTGAGCTGGAGCACGCAATATTTGACGATCTCCTGCCTTGCCGTCTTATCCATCACGTATTCGGGCGTGTCAAAGACGAAGACGGGAAGGTCTCCCCTGCGGGCGAGGACCTGAAACCACTTGGTGAGGGTAAAACACTGGGCATTACAGGCCAGGAAGATATCGGGCTCGGGTATACCCTTGGTGATGGTCTTGCCCGACTCCCTGTAGCCGAGGTCGGTCCGGGCGTACGCACACAGGTGGCTCGTATATCCGAGGTTCTCCGTAATGGAGCATATCTCCGCGCCTTTCTTGGCGGTGAGGTTCGCCACCGCGTGGTTTTCCGGATAGATGGGAACGATGTCGTGGGCAACGAAAAGCTCCACAGGGGATATGGCGGTCGTGTACCCCACGAGCTTGCCCAGCTCATGGGCCCTGAAGGCCTCGTCCATATATTCATCGGTAATCTTCTTTGAAAGTGCTTTTGAGCTTAATTTTTCGCTCATAAGGAGCCTCCTGTAAGAGATTCAAAAAATGCCTGGAGCCGGGTGCGCACGTGGGAAAGTGAGAGGGTCTGGAACTCCGTGGAGAGGACGTGCATGGGGATGCCCTCCTTCCTCATCATGCTCTTGAGATCCGGAAGGTCGTATTCCTCCGATTCACAGAATTCGATATGGATATAGACCACCGCTCTCGGTTTATATTTATCGCAAAGGGCCTTCAGCTCATTGAAACCCTTATAGACATTATCGTGGATGGGAGAATAGAAGCCCCTTTTGAAGTGTCTCTCCGTAAGGGCATCGATGGGGCTCATGCCGTTGCCGATCGTACCCTGGAGGTACCGCGATCCCGTGACGAGCGTGTCGGCGACCACATTGAGCTTAATCTCGTCCAGGAGATCGAATATCTCGGGAGGGTCACAGGTGATCCCCGCCAGAATTACATCTATGTAACCTTCCACCTCTGTTTTGACGAGGCCGTCCTTCACTTTTTTCAGGGTCTCGTTGAATTCCGCCTTGTCGACCTGCATGGAAAGCTTGATAAGGGAGAAGAACTCCTTGTTCGTGATGGACGCGGGATATTTCCTTTTCACCTCATAAATGTCCTTCAGAAGCTCCTTGTTTTCATTATGAAGGGCGAATGACTTTCTGAGGTCGTCGTCGCTCACGGTTTTGCCGAACCGGGTGTGCAAGGAATTGATCATCCGCTCCGTCTCTTCCTTGACCCAATATTTCGCACTGGGCCTATCGACCTGACGGGGGGCGAGGAAACACTCCACATATCGTCCCGGAAAGTTTATCCTCCAAATGTCGGATAAGTGCTGCGTGGTGTCGCACACCTGGGGGAGCACGAATCCATCGAAGAGATCGCCTTCATAACTGAGAGCAAGCTCCAGATTACTCCGGGCGAGAGAGCAGGCATTGTCGGGCAGGAGGCTGGGCGCTTTCTTCAGAGGTTTGCTGGTCCCCAGCAACGCGACGGGAAGAAATCCAAAGGCATAGATTACCTCCTCGGGCACGTCGGCGATCGTACTTCCGATAACTGCCTTTTTTGTCTGCTCTTTCCAACGGCGAATCGAGGGATAAGGGTCTTTAGCGCATTCCGTCACTTCTTTGAGACTCAGGTTCTCCCACATAGTGCCTCCACTTTGAATGTATACAATCGATATGAGCTTAGGGCAATTATAAAAAGATGCTTTCTTTTTGTCAAGAAACTGTTTGAAAAGAGAGAGATTATTTTGAAAGGACAAAAATCTTGAATTCCGGCGTGAAAACATAGTATTTTTATAAGAGAAAGGTATAGGAGAAGAGATGAAAATTCCTATCACGAGAGAAGGATACGAAAACCTCAAGAAAGATCACGAGTTCCTGCTGAACAACAAGCGGCCGAAAATCCTGAAAGCCATCGAAGAGGCGAGAGCCCACGGCGACCTTTCGGAGAATGCCGAATATGACGCGGCAAGGGAGGAATACCAGTTCCTCCAGAAGAAAGTTGCGGAAATCGAAGAGATGATCAAGAATTCCGAAATAGTGGACGTGAAGCAGGGGGACGGGGAATCGGTCGAGTTCGGATGTCACGTGGCGCTCAAAAACCTCGATACCGAGGAGGAAGTGATCTACCGGATCGTCGGACCCTATGAGTCGGACATACAAAAAGGGATGATCTCCATGGCCTCGCCGCTGGGGCGGGCGCTCATGGGCAAATCAGTGGGCGATGAAGTGAATTTCTCCGCTCCGGGCGGACAAAGAACCTACGAAATAGTCAATATCACGTAGCCCTCCTTTCTCCAGGCGCACGGCCCGGACCAATCCCGCGGCACGAGTTGATACTTCCTGATAAGGTTCCCTATGAGCGGCTGCCGATAATTCTTGACAACCTCTTCGTATTTTGATTATATATACCGGTCGGTATATAAAAGCAATGCACCGAAAGGAGGTTTCCCTTGAAAACATTCTACCGCAGGCTCCCGAAGTTCGAGTACCTTCGGCCCGGAAGCATGGAAGAGGCCCTTGCCCTGATCTCCGGGAAAGAGGGTTCTGTAAAGCTTCTCGCAGGAGGCACGGACCTTATCCCCCAAGTGAAAAAGCGAGAGGTCCCGGTTCCCGCCTTTGTCCTGGATATGAAAAGTATCCCCGGTCTCGGCAACATAACCCATCACCACAATGGCCTCTCCATAGGCGCCCTCGCCACGATCCAGGCGGTTGGTGCCGATCCTGTGATCAACGAAAGATTTGCCCCCCTCTCCCAGGCAGCCCTCCAGATGGCATCGCCCCAGGTGAGAAACAGGGGTACGATTGCAGGCAACATCTGTAACGCCGTTCCTTCCGCGGACAGCGCACCCGCCCTTCTCGCACTGGGCGCCGAAGTGAAACTCGAAAGCCGGCGCGGCGCCCGAAGAGTTCCCCTGGACCAGTTTTTCACAGGACCCCGCACCACGGTCATTAAGGAAGACGAGCTCTTAACGGAGATCATCGTCCCTGCCCAGGAGCCCGGCAGCCGGGGAGTCTACCTGAAGCTCTCGCCCCGCCATTCCATGGATTTGGCAGTGGTCGGCGTCGCGGTAATGGGGACCATGGAGAATGGCATCTGCAAAGAGGTAAAGATCGCCCTCGGCGCAGTCGCCCCGACTCCCATACGGGCCCCCATGGCGGAAGCGCTCCTCAGGGGCAACAGGCCGACCCCGGAGCTCATAGACGAGGCAGCGCGAAACGCTCTCACCCAGTGCAATCCCATAGACGATCACCGGGCCTCACGGGAATACCGGTGCGACATGGTCTACGCCATGACCCGGAGAGCCCTCACCCGGATATTCGGAGGTACGCGATGAATTTACATTGTAGAGTAAATGAAAAAGAGTATGACCTTGAAATAAAGCCCCACATGACACTTCTCGATCTCCTGCGGGAAGAGCTCGGTCTCACCGGCGCAAAGGAAGGGTGCGGTGAAGGGGAATGCGGTGCCTGTACCGTCATCATGGACGGGAAAGCGGTAAATGCCTGCATTGTCCTCGCTGCCGAGGCAGAGGGAAAAGAGATCCTCACCATCGAAGGTCTCGCCCGTGAAGGAACACTCCACCCCATCCAGGAGGCCTTCGTCGAGATAGGCGGCCTCCAGTGCGGTTTCTGCACCCCCGGGATGGTCCTCTCCACCAAGGTGCTCCTCGACGATAACCCCAATCCCACGGAAGAGGAGATCAAGAAAGGTCTCGAGGGTAATTTCTGCCGCTGCACGGGGTACACCAAAATCATAGAGTCGGTGAAGGTCGCGGCCGACAAGGTCAGGGGGTGACGAGATGGAAGAATATAGCGTTATTGGAAAACGGGTACCCCGCATCGACGCAAAAGAGAAGGTCATGGGCGAGGCGAAGTATGCCGCGGACTATTCACTGCCCGGCATGCTCTGGGCCAAGGTGGCGCGATCGCCCTATGCCCACGCAAAGATACTCAATATAGATACGAGTAAAGCGGAAAAACTCCCCGGCGTAAAAGCGGTCATAACGGGGAAGGACTTCAACGGCTGGACGTGGGGCTTTATGGCCACCACCCGGGACGAGTCGCCTCTGGCCGTCGATAAGGTACGGTACATGTATGAAGGGGTCGCCGCAGTTGCTGCCGTCGATGAAGAGACCGCTGAAGAGGCCTGCAGCCTTATCAAAGTCGATTATGAAGAGCTCCCCGGCGTCTTCGATCCCGAAGAGGCGATAAAAGAAGGGGCCCCGGTCATCCACGCCTACAGGGCGAACAACGTGAGCGTCGAGTACCACTGGGATTTCGGGGACGTGGACAAGGCCTTCGCCGACTCCTACATCGTCCGGGAAGACAGGTTCGAGACGGGAAAGGTGGTCACCGGATTTTTGGAGCCCCCCGCATCGCTCGCCTATTACGATCCCTCAGGTAATATCACGGTCTGGGCGGCGAAGCAGAGCCCTTATTTCCATTACCGGCACCTCGCAGGTTGTTTCGGTCTTCCCCTGTCGAAGATACGCATTATCCAGCCTTTCATCGGCGGAGGCTTCGGGGGTACGAAGAACGACTCCGTGGCGGGAGATTTCTGCGTGGTCATGCTCTCCAAGAAGACGGGCAGACCCGTGAAATACGTCTATACCATGGAGGAGGTGCTCACCACCTGCCGCAGGCGTCACAACATGATCATCTACAACAAAATGGGCATGACCAAAGACGGCATACTCACCGCGATCGAGAGCCGGGTGATCGGCAATGGCGGAGGCTATACGGCCATCGGTCCCCTGACCATGTTCCTCACGGGCTACGCCACGACGCTCCCCTACAAGCTCCCCAATTACCGCTACGATGCGTGGCGGGTATTCACGAATAACCCCGTCTCCGCCGCCATGAGGGGCCACGGCTTCACCCACACGAGGTTCGCCTGCGATATCCAGATGCACATGATCGCCGAGGAGCTGGGCATCGACCCTGTGGAGATGAGGATACGGAATGCCATCGACAACCCGAAGCCCGCAGACGGCTACAGCACCATAAACGGCATTAAATTCAAGACCTGCGGTCTCATGGAGACCATAAAGGCGGCAACGGAGGATCCCCTCTGGGCTGACAGGGATAAAATGGTTAAGCAGGAAGGGCCGGTCTCCTATGGAGTCGGCATCACGGGCACCACGTACCAGGGAGGGGCGCGCCAGCTCGGGCACCAGTCCTGCGGCGCAATCGTAAGGATCTGTGAGGACGGGACGATAAACCTCATCACAGGCGCCACGGACTGCGGCCAGGGTTCGGATACGGTTCTCGCCATGATCGCCGCGGAAGTACTCGGCGCAAAGTATGAGGACATCTCCTTCAAGAGGGTCGACACGGCGTACACCCCGGTGGACCCGGGAAGCTACGGGAGCAGGGTCACGGTGTTCGCGGGCCAGGCAGTGGAGCGGGCATCGCGGGACGCAAAGAGGCAGCTCCTTGAGGCAGCGGGTAAGGCGTGGAACGTGAAGCCGGAGGAGATCGACATCAGGGAAGGGTTCGCATTCCTCAAAGATAAACCCGAGAAAAGAATGTCTTTCGAAAAACTCGCAAAGATCGCGAGCTATGAAGGGGCGGGAGCGGTTATCCTCGGTACGGGCTATTCCTCCTACGGGGTAGAGGAGCTCGACTTCAGTACAGGCACGGGGAATGGGGGGACCTCCTTCAGCTTCACCACCCAGACCACGCGTCTCGGGGTAGACATGGAGACAGGGAAGATCGACGTCACCGATTTCACCATCGCCCACGATGCGGGCGTGCCCCTCCACCCGGTGAGCGTGGAAGGCCAGAACGAAGGCGGCGCGGTGCAGGGCCTCAGCCAGGCGATCTACGAGGGCTTCATCATGGAAAACGGCAGGACTCACAACAGCACCTTCCTCGACTATAAAATGCCCCGGTCGACGGACGCGCCCAGGATCAAGGTGATAGACATCATCACCGATGACCCCGACGGTCCCTTCGGTGCAAAGGAAGCCTCGGAAGGCAGCCACGTAAGCGCACCTCCCTCGGTGGTGGACGCCCTCCACGACGCGACCGGCATTTGGTTCAAGGAGCTTCCCGTCACACCGGAGAAGATAGTGAAGGCGTTGAAAGATGCGGGGAAGTGGATGAAATAGAGACAAGTCGCTAGTCTCTAGTCGATAGTCGTTAGTATATGGTATATAGTGAAAAAGCTGCTCCGGGAGCGGGGTAACCTGCTTCCGGAGTGGTTGGGTGATTTATGAAGATACAGATCAAGACTACTATTCATATCCCTGAAGTGCCTGGTGAGGTGGAGATCGAAGGGGGGAGCTTGCGGGACCTTTTGGAGAGGCTGTTCCGTAACTCCTATTTTGTGAAGGAGATTGTGGACCCCGCGACAGGGGAGCTTTCCCTGGACGGGCTCTTTCTCGTATCCCTCAATGATACACCCTACCACGCCCTTCCCGACGGCCTCGAAACGATGCTGAAGGACCAAGACAAGCTCACCCTCGCCCTGATACTGATAGGCGGCGGCTGAGCAAGGCTGCAGTAGACGATTAAAAGAGCGAAATAGAGTAAGCTCGTCCCCGAGGTCGGTCAAGCGTCGGTCACGCTAAGTTAAAACCCCCAGCTTTGCCGCGTGATGTAGCTCGCACAGCGAGCGAGAGGGGGAGGCTCAGCCGGCTTTTGCCGGGTGAGGGGGCGACGTGAGCCCCGATAGTGTTGCGCGACGCGAGCCCCCATAGTTGCTCCCCACAATTGCCAATCCACCTTGCAACCCACCTCTATTCCGTGTATAATATTGATCTGATCGGAGTATTTCGGAAGACGCTCATTTCTTGACAATGATTTTGGATGTCATTAATTTATAAAGTTGAGAAGGATATATGGAAGTCCTGACAGATAGAGAAAGAAAAGTTCTCGAGCTCATAATGGACAGCTATATCAACTCGGCGGAGGCCATCGGCTCCACTACGTTGGCGAAGAGCATGCGGAACCGGCTCAGCTCTGCGACCATACGGAATATTATGGCAGACCTGGAGGAGCAGGGGTTTCTCTATAAGCCACATGTGGTGGCGGGACGGATCCCTACGTACAAGGCTTTCCGGTATTACGTCAACACCATGCTTATTTTCAAGAACCCGGGAAAAAAGGAGCTCCAGGTCCTCGACAGCCTTCTCAAGCCACGGTATGCCCAGGTGGAAGGGGTCATGGGAGACACCTCGAAAGTGCTCGCGTCGATCTCGAAGTTTACCAGCATCGTGGTAGAGCCGCGGGTCAATACCATGCTTTTTAAAGAGATCGAATTCGTGAAGCTGTCGAAGCGGACGATCCTGATTGTGTTCGTCACTTCGGCCGGCATCGTCCACACCCGCATCGTGGACGCGGATGAAAACCTCAGCATGGACCTCCTCAACCGCATGAAGCGTTATATGAACGAGCGGTTCAGCGGCGTCCCCTTTTACACCCTCAAAGAGGGTATGCTCGAAGACGTGGAAAAGGACAAGGAGAATTACCGCCTGCTCCTCTCGAAGATCAAGGATACGCTCGAAAACATAATGGAAGAGGAAGACCAGCGGGAGGTCTATATCGAAGGCACATCGAAAATGATCGATATGCCCGAATTCTCCGACCTTGCGCGGCTGAAGGAGCTTTTCCATACCCTTGAAAAAAAAGAAAAACTTCTCCGCCTCCTGGACGGTTGTCTCAAAGAGGAGGGGATTCACGTGATCATGGGTACGGAAAGCGATGTGAAGGAGATGAGAGATTTGAGCATCATTACCTCCACCTATCGTATCGGCGAGAAAAGCTATGGGGTCCTCGGTGTAATTGGTCCCATAAGAATGGATTATTCGAGGATCATACCGATCGTGAACTATACTGCAAAAACGCTGACAGACATCCTGTCGACTATGTAAGAGGGGAATATGGAAGAGAGAGAGGGAGAAGAACGGCAGAAAGAGGAGAACTCGAAAAATCAGGAGAAACGCGAGAAGGGCGATGCTCACGAGGAGCATAAGAAGAAGAATAAGAAGAAGGATGAGCAGTTAGAAGAGCTTCTCAAAGAGGTCGAGGAGAAAGAGGCGACAATAAAGGATCTGCAGGCGAAGATTCTCTACCTCCACGCCGAGTTCGAAAATTTCAAAAAGCTCAAGTTGAAGGAAAAGCAGGAGACCCTGAAATACGGCAACGAGCAATTGATCTTCGAGATGATCCCCGTCCTCGACAATCTGGAGATGGCCATAGAGCATGCATCACACTCCAACGATGCCAAGGTTATCGCGGAAGGCGTGAAGCTCACGGCCAACCAGTTCTTTAAAGTCCTCGAAAAATCAGGTGTCGAAAAGATCGAGGCAATGGGCAAAAAATTCGACCCCAATCTTCACGAAGCACTGTACCAGGAGGAGCGGGAGGATGTGGATGGCGATATGGTGGTATCGGAAGTGCAGAAAGGATATGTGCTGAATGGCAGGGTCGTGCGGCCTTCACGCGTCTCCGTTTCAAAAAAACCGGAAATTCAATAGGACCCAGTCGTTTATTATATGAGAAGAGATTATCATTCAATACTTAACGTGTCGCGGGATGCGACTAACGAGGAGATCAAGAAGGCGTACCGGAAGCTCGCCCTCCAGTTTCATCCCGACAGGAATCCCGGAAACAAGGAAGCAGAAGAGAAGTTCAAAGAGATCAGTGAAGCCTATGCGATCCTGAGCGATCATGAAAAGAGGACCAAGTACGAACGGTACGGCGAAGAAGGATCGGTTTTCGATTTCGGATTTCAGGGAAATTTCGATAACATCTTCAACGACCTTTTCAGCGATTTCTTCGGCGGTCAAAGGCAGAGGGAGACCAAGGGCGATGACCTGAGGTATAACCTCGATATAGAATTCGAAGAAGCCGTCTTCGGCGTGGAGAAGGAACTCGAGCTGCCGAGGGAGGAGAGATGTCCCACCTGTCACGGGTCCAGGACGGAGCCGGGCCATCAGCCCGTCACATGCCGTCATTGCGGCGGCCGCGGCCAGGTGAGGGATACCCACGGCTTTTTCACCATCAACCGGACCTGCGAAATGTGCGGCGGCGAAGGACAGGTGATAAGACATCCCTGCAAAGCCTGTAACGGCCGGGGTGTCGTGCGGGGCTCAAAAAAACTGAACATCAAGATCCCTCCCGGCGTTGATACGGGCGCTCGCCTGAAGGTGCGGGGAGAAGGGATGAAGAGGCCCGGAGACACGATCCCCGGCGACCTCTATATAGTGATCAATGTAAAAGAGCATGCCGTCTTCGAGCGGCAGGGTGATAATATCATCGTCCAGGTGGACGTGACGTTTCCCCTTCTCGCCCTCGGGGGCAGGATAAAAATCCCGACCCTCGATGGAGATGCGGACATAGATGTCCCGGCAGGCACCCAACCGGGAAAAATATTCAGGCTCAAGAACCTTGGCGTCGCGAAAACGAACGCCTATGGCAGGGGCGATGAGCTCGTCTATCTGAATATCGTCATACCTTCAACCCTCACCGAGAAACAGCGGGAGTTGATGGAAGAGCTTGCAACGGAGTTCGGGGCTTATACGGGGGCTACACGGAAGGGGTTTAAGGAGAAGTTCAAAAACCTCTTCGACCGCTAACCAAGGCGCTGCCTTCTTCCGCAGCTCTTCGTTGGCTCCTCGTCACTCTCCTTGACGTACTCAGATTACGCCTGCGTCGGTTCCTCGTCGCCGCCTCGATCTGCGAAAGAATTCAGCGCCTTGAATCCATTTTTTCTTCCGCCCAGCTTCGTTGCTGCTTGAAGCACCTACTTTTGGCTGCGTCGTCACTTTCCTTGACGTGCAATTAATGGGGCTCACGTCGCCCCCTCCACGGGCAAAGCCTGCGGAGCCTTCCCCTCTCGCTCGCGGTGCGAGCTACTCACTTAACTTTAACGATCATGCGCGTTTAGGATTAACTTTGTCAAAAATGACGGAGACGCCGACTTTTAGCACGCCTGCGTCGGTTCCTCGTCGCCGCCTCGATCTGCGAAAGAATTCAGCGCCTTGAAGTCCATTTCTTCTTCTGCCCAGCTTCGTTGCTGCTTGAAGCACCTACTTTTGGCTGCGTCGTCACTCTCCTTGACGTGCAATTAATGGGGCTCACGTCGCCCCCCGCTTCAGGCACCCACTTCTGGTCCACGGGCACAGCCCGCGTAGCCTTCCCCTCTCGCTCGCGGTGCGAGCTATTCCAATTCCCTCCACTGGATCCTTTCCCGTTTCCTGCATAAACCAATTACTTGAAAATTGGCAATCCGACGACTTAAAAAGCTTTTTTGTGCGCTTATTATCAAGTCGTACCTGTAAAAACAGAATATGACAAAATTTCACAGTATACCATTTTGAGTTTTTTAGCCCATTTTGAATCGGTAGGGGTCTATCCTCGCATCCGTATCATTCTTCCTGACGGCACTGCATCCCTGGGTTATCAACAACGGAGGTACGACATGAGAAGGATGTTTTTGTCACTATGTTTAATCGGGGTGCTTATCGGTTTTGTGGGACTCGCTCAGGGGGAGTACACGTACCGCATATTTGACGTACCTAATCCCGACTTCGGCTTCCCCACCGAGACCGACACATGGCCCACGGCAATTGAGGGGACAAAGATCGTGGGAACTCACTTTATTGATACCTTTAGTTTCTTCTACGACGGAACCGATTTCAAGAGGGCCATCCAGGCGCCGGGCGCTATGGATACCTGGTTTATGGGTGTGAGCGGGAAGAAGATAGTGGGTTCATGTGATGGAATAAACTGTTTAGGGGGTCATGAGGGAGGTTTCATTTATGATGGCGTCAATTATATCCCCTTCAGCGTTCCGGGGTATACATCATATCCTGTAGGCATCGAGGGCGAGAAGATTGTGGGATCGTACTACGACGCCGGGGTCTACCGTGGCTTTTTCTATAACGGAGCCACCTTCACCGCCCTCAATTACCCTGGCGCCCGCACCACTTCGCCCGAGGGCATAAGCGGGAACAAGATCGCGGGCACTTATGAAGATTCAAGTGGGGTGGACCATGGTTTCATTTATGACGGCGCCGCCTTTACCACCCTCGATTGCCCCGGCGCCACATCCACCGCATTGTACAGCATAAGCGGGAATAAGATCCTGGGAAAATGCGGGCAAAGTTTTGTCTATGACGGCGCTACTTTTACCACCCTCGCCTTTCCGGGCTCATCATACATGAATCCCACGGGGATAAGTGGAAGCACCATTGTGGGGTGGGTCAGCCTTCCATTCGCAGTTCGGGACGTGCATACCGCATGGGGCGGTACCCACGGCTTCATCGCCACCCCCGACACCTTCCCTTCTACCGCCCTCCTCGACGGCTTCAACCGCGCCGACACCCAGGGCCCTCCTTCCGATGACTGGACCCCGCAGTACGGCGGCCTTAAGATCGTAAATAACCAGTGCATGGGCACCGGCACCGGTCCCTGGAACGCTGCTTACTGGACGGGCGCCACCTTCGGTCCCGAATCGGAAGTCTATGCGACTATCGCCGCCTTGCCCGCAAGGGGCGAGGAGATTACCCTGGGACTGAGGCTCTCGCCTGACCTTACGGGATACCTCGTAGGGTTCCGTATGGGCACAGGTATTCGCATACAGCGCATGGACGAGAACGGGTTTGTCCAGCTGGGAAGGACTATCCGTATTACCCCTAAAGCAGGAGACAGGATCGGCGCACGGATGGTAGGGAACAAGCTCACCCTCTGGTATGACAATGGGACAGGATGGACGGACCTCCTCACCGTCACGGACAACAGGTATAAAGGGACAGGATATGTAGGCGCCGACGTGCAAGGCACGACCGGGGCTATCGATGACTTCGGCGGAGGGACTTATGTCGTACCTTTCCCCTCGACAGGTGTACTTGATACCTTCAACCGCAGGGACACCCAGGGGCCCCCTTCCCGGAAATGGACGAATAAATATGAAGGGGGGCTCAAGGTCTCCAATAACCAGTGCATGGGCACCGATGGAGGTCCTGCCAATATCGGGTTTTATACCGGCTCCTTCTTTGGTCCCGACGCTGAAGTATTTGCTACCATGACTTCCCTTCCTGCAGACGGGGAGCAGATCGCCTTAGGGCTTCGCCTCTCTCCCACCGGACTTTCCGGGTACCAGGTCGGCTTTAAAATCGGGACGGGCGTTCAGGTCTTCAGGATCGACAACTTCACGTGGACTCAGCTGGGAAAGGATATTACGGTTTTCATGCCTAACGCCGGCGATAAGATCGGCGCGAGGATGGTGGGGGATAAGCTGACCGTCTGGTATAACCCCCAGGGACAGGGATGGGTGAACCTTGCAACGGTGACTGACAGCACCTATACAGGGGCAGGATATTTGGGAGTCGACGTGCAGGGCACGGTTGCCGCCATCGATGACTTCGGCGGGGGGACCTATCTGAAGAGATAGCCGAGAGTGGGGGAGGAGGGTTTGTCGGCAGAATAAGGACCCTCCTCCGGCAACACATACCGGGAGAAGGAACAGAGAATTAACCGGACCCATCCAACCGGATTGGAACCGCTTTCTTCCCATATAGTATCGGATGTCATTCAAACGATTATGTAACAATTAGTGGTTCAGCGATGGAAAGGACCATTCACCCGGGGTATTATGGATATTGCCAAAGAGGGCACACGAAGAGAAGGACGGTCTAAAGGGCTTGAAATACAAAGGGAATCTTATCATGAGGTCGGTACTTTTTGCAATGCTTCTCCTGGTGGGAGCGATGGTTGCCTTTCCGGGAGGTGCGTGTGCCGGGTATACTTATACCATACTCGAAAATCCGGACAGCGTCGATACGCTGCCACAGGCAGTGGACGGCGCCAGGATCGTGGGATCCCACGGTGGAGCTACCTTCGGTTTTCTCTACGACGGCTCGCGCTTCAGCTCGTTCTACTATCCGGACGTCTTCCCCTGCACTTTTGTGGGAGGGATAAGCGGGAAAAAAATTGTGGGGTCGTCCCAGGGCCGTTACAACGGTGGATTCATATATGACGGCGTTAATTTCACCACCTTCAACTATCCCGATACGAAATACCTGACCACTCTTAGCGGCATCGATGGGGAGAAGATTGTGGGCTCTATCTACGATGGAAACGCCGGGACGGCCCGTGCGTTTCTCTATGACGGCGCCAAATTCACCGCCTTCGATTTCCCCGGCGCGATTTTTACCGAGGCCCATGGCATAAGCGGGAATAAGATCGTGGGTACCTACTGGGACGGCCGCTACGGGAAACACGGCTTTCTCTATGACGGCGCCACTTTCATGACCATCGATTTCCCCGGAGCCCTGTCAAGTGAGGCAAACGGCATAAGCGGCAACAATATCGTGGGAACCTATCGTGATGCCCGGAAGATCGACCATGGTTTCCTCTACGACGGGGTCTCGTTTACCGCCCTTGACTTCCCCGGTGCCCGCGCTACCTATGCCAATGGCGTAAGTGGAAAGACCATCGTGGGATACTTCGTGAGCACCAGGATGGTCCAGGGCACGGAATATCCCGTGGTCAAGGGCTTTATCGCCACCCCCGCCGGATCCACCTCCAGGCACACCGGCCTTCTTATATCCTGAATTCGGCCACCGAGTTCTCCAATGTCTCGGAGAGGCTGTGAAGATCGAGGGCAGCCCGGGTAACCTCGTCCGCGGTGTGGGAAGATTCCTTTGTCACGCCTGCAACTTCTTCCATGTCTTTTGCAATCTGCTCTGTCGAGGAATTCATCTCCTCTATGGCAGCCGCAATCTGCTGCACCAGGGCCTGCAGGCTCGACGCGCTCGACACGATCTCCGTCAATGCGGCCCCTGCTTCATTCGAAAGCTCGACGCCTGCCTTTACACTTTCGGCGGCCTCATCCATGGATTCTACCGCCTTCCCCACGCCGGATTTTATGCCGCCTATCATATCGCCTATTTCCCGGGTCGACGTGCTCGTCCTCTCGGCGAGTTTCTTCACCTCGTCGGCTACCACCGCAAATCCCCGTCCCGCTTCTCCGGCCCGCGCCGCCTCGATGGCGGCATTCAGGGCGAGCAGGTTCGTCTGATCGGCGATGTCGTTGATGACCTGCACTATTTCGCTTATCTTTTCCGATTGGCTTCCGAGACCCTTTACAAATTCGGAGGATTTCGTGACCGTCTCCGCGATCTGCCTTACCTCAGCCACCGATCTATTTACGATAGAGCTGCCGTTTTCCGCAATGTCCACCATGGCGTTCGCTGATTCCGAGATGCTGCCCGCATTCTTTGCGATATCCAGAGAGGCCTGGGACATCTCCTCTGACGCGGCGGAAACCTGGATTGTCCGTTCGAGTTGGGCTACCCCGCCCCTGGCCAACTGTTCGGCTCCGGCGCTTAACCCGTGACTCGCTGAAGTGACGCTCCTTGCCGACGTCTTCACCTCTGTGATCATTCTTCTCGTGCCCTCAACCATCTTTTTCATCGATGCAAGGAGCCGGCCGGTTTCATTCGTGCCCCCTTCCCGTATCTCGACCCTCAGGTTGCCGCCTGCCAGTTCTTCGGACACGGCGGTCGCTTCGCCAAGGGGCTTCGTAATGCTCCGGATAATGAAGAGGGTGGCCGTGACACCGGCTGCCAGAGTGAGGCAGACGATGACGATGAGGAGGGTGATCATCTTTGCAATTGTCGTGGAGGCAACGGCCTCGTCAGATTTGGTCCGCTCGTTCGCCTTTTTTACCAGTTCGTCGATCGCGAGGCGGTGGGTTTCGTAAACCTTTGACAGATCGGCCTTCACTGCCTTGACCTTTCCGGCATCTCCGGACAGGACTGCAGGAAAAAACTCTCTTTCCGCCTTTTCATAGAACTCCTTCGCAGGCTCGAAACTTTTCTTCACCAGTATCTCTTTCATGGGCCCTTCGGCAAGGACCTTCTTCCAAAACTGGTTCCTCTCCTCGTACTCCCCTTTTAGAGTTTTCAGTTTCTCCATCAAACTCTTCTGCTTCGCCTGCTCCTGCTCTTCCGCCAACTGTGTTATGGTAAGGTATGACTCGATAATATACCCGGGGGGCGGAAGGATGTCGGCGATGAGGTCCTTTCCTTCGACAATATGGGTGTACACCGGGCCGTTTACCTTTATTTCCTGAATGGTGTAGAAGGCGGTGGCCCCGAAGAGGACCAGTCCCGCGATCATTATGCCTCCCAGAAGGAAGAGCTGGGTCTTGATGCGAAGGTTTTCGAACATTGCGCGCATGAGGTATTTCTCCTGTCTTTCTATCATGCCCGCCTCTCAAGCGTAGCGGGTCTGTGCTAGGTATATCGTCAGATCAGGTAAATCTCTTAAGGGGAGGGCAACAGATAGATTGTCCGAAATTTAAAACGGGAAAATCACAAGTACTATGCCTTGCCTTTGCGGTCCCAATAGTCGGGATAGAGCTTTCGGGCACATTCAGGGCAGATGCCATGGCTGAAATCGGCTTCGGAACGCTCGCTGATATAGGCTTCGATCTGGTGCCATTTCCCCTTGTCGTCGCATATCTTCTTGCAGCTTGCGCAGATGGGGAGGAGACCGCCTAAGGCCTTGACCTCCGACATCGCCTTTTCCAGTTCCCCCACCTTTATCTTGAGGTCCTTATCTGCGGTAAAGAGCTCCTTTTCCAGGCGCTCGTTATTGAGCATGATAAATGAAAGGGTAACCGCGATGAGCATTACCAGGATCACGATAAAAAAGGCGTCCTGTACAGGGGATTCCATGTAAAAGATGAAACCGGGAACGGTCGTTACCCATGCGGCGCGGCCGAGTATGGCGATGTTCGCCAGGCCCATTTCGATCGCGATGATGGGATAAAAGAGAAGCTTCTCCTTATTCATGTGGCGCAGGACCAGCACGATTGTGGTGATGTGGGGGATCGCGAAGGCCGCTGAGAAAGCGACAATACGCAAAGCAGTCGAATCCTGAATAAAATAAAAGTAGGCGCAGAATGCGCCCTCTGCCGCCGGCAGGGCATACCAGATAAGGGGCAGGCGGGAAAGGTTCAGAAACCTGCGCATCCCGTCGAGATAGAGGACGAAGCCCAGGACGAAACTCATATTGCTTCCCAGGATGGACCAGCTCAACGGAATCAGGCCGCGCAGGGCAAGGGCGAGGTGAGCGACGGCTATTATTATGGTACCCGCGGTCCACTGCCCGAAGCCCGGGTATCTCCTGTACCTCATCCTGTAGAAGATCATGGTGACCGCCAGAAAAGAGGTCATTATCGTGGCGGTGACGATCAACAGACGCATGAAGGGCACCTCGAACAGCGGGGGAGAAAGGTTAATGCCTTATTCACTGAAATCATATCCTTTGTTTTTTAGAGGGCAGACACAGGACTGTAGAGAACACACTCGCCGTTGCCGCTCTACGGCGTCTTCGGAGACCACCCCACATGGAAAGGGAAACTAATCTCTCCTCATTTTAATGATATGCCCTGGGAATTACAAGAGGAAAACCCAAGAAATCAGTCGGTGAGGCGGGCGTTTCCGAGAAAGAGTATAAACTTGCGGAGCAGTCCCTCGTCGAAGCACCGTCTCATACCCAGGTCCTGGTTTTTCCTGTCGGGCCCGGACTCTTCCTTCTTTGTGTCGGGAGGGGTGCCTACCATAATCTTCACGGCTTTTCCGGGAGAAATCGGCGCCTTATAGGGGCGGCGGGATGTCATGGCATCGAAGACGTCGATAATCCGCAGTACCCGCGCGAGAATGCTGATATTGCTTCCTTCGAGCCCCATGGGGTATCCTCCGCCATGGAAATCCTCATGGTGGTGGAGGACCGCCCTCTTCACGAAAGAAGGAACATCGGTATCGAGGAGCATGGATACCCCGTTCACCGGGTGACGCTTGATGTCCTCCCACTCGCCCGAGCTTAAGGGATCTACCTTATTGAGAATCTCCGGCGCGATGGACGCCTTGCCGATGTCGTGGAGGAGCGCCGCCACACCGCATTGCTTCAGGATTTCCATCTTCCGGTCCTCATCCGCGGATTTGTAACTGGGCTCGATAGTCTCGAGGATATGGACGTTCTCCCTCAAAAACGCCACTGTGAGCCACAACACCTTTGTTGCATGGGTGTAGGTCTGGTAGTCGTGTCCGATCATCTTGGCCAGGGCCTGGAGGGACCCTGATTCCGCCACGTAACAGAGGGCATTTCTCACCATGACCTGGGTCCTCTCAAAGGCGTCTTCACTCATGATTCCGAGGCCGAAGGCATTTTCAAAGGCTTCTTTGAGGACATTGGTCGAGACCCTGCTGAAGATCTCCCCCTTCTGATCGTCCGATAATGCATGGTTTTCGAGAATCTTCCCAAGGTGCCCCTCGAGGTATTGCTCGTACTTGAACTCTTCCGCAAGGGAGATGAAGACCTCCCGCGGTCCGCTTTCGGTGAGCTTGCCAAGCTGCTCGGGAGTAACCTCCTTGCCTTTAAGCGCCCAGAGGACGAAATTCCCTTGAGTCGAAAGGACATAAATCTCAAATTGGGGCATACTCCCTGGTATGATGGCGCCGGGAGGGATGGGCATAAATTTTTCTTTATTCATGAAAAGTTCTCCTTAATACCGGGCACAGACAGGTCTTATATCGCGGCTGTTCCGGGGCAGGCCCTCGACAGCCGGTACATACCTGAATTAATTTACTAATCAAGACGCACAAGCATACATTATCTTTTTCGGTCACGCAAAAGATTTCTTAACGAGGAAGCCGGAAATGCGGGGAGCGGGCGCGGTGAGACTCAGACGGCTTTGCCGCCTGACCAGTAGCCAACAGCAGGTGCCTCACGCCGCGCTTTAAGCGGGGCGACGTGAGCCCTTATAATTAAAACGGTGGATGCATGTAAAGCGTTCGTGCGTTGATGCGGAAAGGACTAAGAGTAAGGCCCTTCCCGCGTCCCTTTAGCTCGCCCAGCGAGCGAGACCAAAAGTAGGCGCCTTAAGCGAGGGGAGGCTCACCCGGCTTCGCCGGGCGAGGGGGCGACGTGAGCCCTTATAATTAAAACGGTGGATGCATGTAAAGCGTTCGTGCGTTGATGCGGAAAGGACTAAGAGTAAGGCCCTTCCCGCGTCCCTTTAGCTCGCCCAGCGAGCGAGAAGGGGAGGCTCACCCGGCTTCGCCGGGCGAGGGGGCGACGTGAGCCCCCATAACAGTTGGCGACGTGAGCCCCTTCACTTGACAAGGGGCGCTCTTTTCTTAATAATAGTGGAACCGGTTTAGCAGTACGGAATACCCTCCGGGGGTAAAGGAGCCTATGCGGAAAATCGTGAAATCTAATAAAATGGATAATATATGTTACGAGATCAGGGGACCCCTTCTCAAAGAGGCGAAACGGCTCGAGGATGAAGGGTATACGATTATAAAGCTCAACAGCGGAAATCCCCCTGCCTTCGGGATCAATGCGCCGGATGAGATAATCCACGATCTGACGGTCAATATACGGTCTGCCCAGGCGTACGGGGACTCGAAGGGCCTTTTTGCGGCACGGAAGGCAATCATGCAGCAGTGCCAGGTGCGAGGGATTGAAGACGTGGGGATCGAGGACATTTTCGTGGGCAACGGGGTCTCGGAGATGATCATGATGGCCATGCAGGCCCTCCTCGATAATGGCGATGAAATGCTCGTGCCTTCTCCGGACTATCCCCTCTGGACCGCGGCAGTGACCCTGTCCGGCGGCACTGCGGTCCATTACGTGTGCGACGAATCGTCCGACTGGTATCCCGATATCAAGGATATGGAATCGAAGATTACCCCGAAAACCCGGGGCATCGTCATCATCAACCCGAATAACCCCACCGGCGCGGTCTATCCGCCCGAACTGCTGCTCAAGATCGTCGAGATGGCGGAAAGACATGACCTCATCATCTTTTCCGATGAAATATACGACCAGATCCTCTATGACGGGGCCGAGCACGTGCCCCTCGCCTCCCTTTCCAACGACGTCTTTTTCGTGACCTTCAACGGCTTGTCGAAATCCCATCGTATTCCGGGAGTGAGGGCAGGGTGGATGATCGTGAGCGGGAAGAAGACCCATGCCCAGGATTACATCACGGAGGGCCTCGACGTGCTCTCGAACATGAGGATGTGCGGCAATATGGCGGCCCAGCTTATTATCCAGACCGCCCTCGGCGGCTACCAAAGCTTAAAGCAGCTCATCTCCCCGGGAGGCAGGCTTTTCGAGCAGAGGAAGGCCGCGTACGAGTCTTTCAACTCCATACCCGGCATCACGTGTGTAAAACCGATGGGCGCCCTCTATATTTTCCCTAAAGTGGATGTGGAGAAGTTCGGCATTTACGACGATCAAAAATTTCTCCTCGATTTTCTCATCGAGAAGAAAGTGCTCATGGTACAGGGGACGGGATTCAACTGGCATGCCCCCGACCATTTCCGCGTGGTCTTTCTGCCTACCGTGGAGGAGATAAAGGCAGTGGCCGAGCGGATGGCCGATTTCCTGGAAGACTACAGGCAATAGGCCCAAAAACCCGGTGGCGAAGAGGGCGCGCCCTCCGCCGCCGGAAGGATCCGGTCCCACGGCCGCGTTCCCGGCGAAAGTATGTGCAGCCCATGGCCGGGCACCGCATCAGGAATCTCTTTTTCTTCCGATCCGGGTGAAAGCCCCATCAACATTCTAATTTTGGTTGTGCCCCTATATGGGGTATGATAAGAGTGTACGAAAGGATTCCTTTGAGGAGAAGGGTACGCCCCGATCATTGGGCGAGGCGGGATAGAGGACTTCCTCGCTCCCGGGATGGAAGGAATAAGAACCGGAGGGACAGGGTGAAGATACTTGTTGTGGAGGATGAAAAAAAGGTCGCCAATTTCGTGAAGAAAGGCCTTCAGGAAGAGGGGTACGTGGTGGATGCAGTCCATGACGGTGAGGAAGGCCTTGCGCGGGCCCTCGACGACACCTACGACCTCATTATTCTCGATATCTACCTGCCTAAAAAAGACGGTCTCGCGGTGCTGACTGCCCTTAGGCAGGAGAAATCGGCCGTCCCCGTCCTTCTCCTTACGGTGAGGGCCACAATTGAGGACAAGGTACTGGGTCTTGATTCCGGGGCGGACGATTACCTCACCAAGCCCTTTATCTTCCAGGAGCTTCTCGCCCGGGTGAGGGCCCTTCTCAGACGCCGCGGCAGCGAGAACTCCCCGGCCCTGCAGGTTGCCGATCTGCTCCTCGATCCGATGAGTCGCACCGTGACGAGAGGAGGCCGCGCCATAGAGCTTACAACGAAAGAGTTCGCCCTCCTCGAATTGCTCATGCGTAACCCCGGCAGGGTCCTCACGAGGACCTCGATCATCGATCGGGTCTGGAACTATGACTTCGATACGGAAACCAACGTGGTGGACGTATACGTAAATTACCTGAGGCGAAAAGTGGACACGGGCAGGGACGTGAAGCTCATCCATACGGTTCGGGGTGTGGGCTATGTGCTGAAGGAGGGGCAGGAGTGAGGATACGGTCCATCAGGACGAGGATCACCCTCTGGTACACGGCCCTTTTCGCGGTGACCTTTCTCATCCTCGGCTTTGCCGCGTGCACCATTGTCTTCTATACCCTCTATGAGGAGACCGATTCGGCCTTAAAGAGCGTGGCTGTCGCCCTTGCCGATCGGACCAGGAGCGATTCCGGAGCGAACCTGCCTCCCGAGGCGGCGGAGATATTCCGCCATTTCTTCGGCCCTTCCATGACGGAGCCCTATTTTGCATGGCTGGACCCCGAGGGGAAGGTGCG
>DASXUJ010000126.1 GCA_036504895.1 Syntrophorhabdaceae bacterium | reverse complement strand
TTGCGGTCGTTCCGTTACGGCCGAGGAATTCCGTCCGGTCGCCGGTCACGGTTCTGGCTGCATCATCTGCATTGAAAAAGGCGGTCCTGTTGCCGAATTCCGTACTGTACGGGTTGTGCGCGAGGAGGGCGCCGCTTACAGGATTGATGGCCGTAAGCACGTGCATTGCCGATTTCGGTCTCAAATCGCCCAGTACCCATTCCACATATCCGAAGGCGGAAAGCCGCCGCGATGCACCGGACTGGTTGCGCACCTTCAGCACCGTAAACTTGACCGCAGCGTCCAGGGCCACGTAGACCCACGCCTCCGTGGTGATGCCGCGCTCGGTGTGCTCGAAGACGGTGTAGCCGAATCCATGGCGGGTCACGTAAGGGGTGGCCCCGCGGCTCGGCAACGGCATGGGAGACCAGAAAAGGCCGGATTCTTCATCACGGATATAAAAGGCTTCTCCGCTCGGATCGCTGACTGGGTCGTTGTGCCAGGGGGTGAGGCGAAACTCGTGCGCGTTTTCACCCCACGTATAGCCCGGGCCGCTCTCTGACACCACCGTTCCAAAAAAGGGATTCGCCAGCACATTCACCCACGGCGCCGGCGTTACCTGATTCCGGGCAGTAGAAATGACGTATTCCCTGCCGTCCGGAGTGAAGCCTCCCAGTCCGTTCCCGAACATCAGGTCCTCCCGGGGTTTTGCCGCTGTTGCCGGTCCATCGTTCCCTGTCTTCCGGACCGGCAACGGGGCCGGCAAGATACCTTCCCTGTACGTCCGGCTCTTCAGCTGGTCGACGAGCGTCCCCTTGCGGTCAGTGATGATAACCCGGGCGACGGCCTGGAACAGGGTGCGGTCTTCCACCGATATCTGGTCGGAGGGCCTCACAAAAATGCCGCCCGGCCTGTCCGTCACGTTACCTTCCGTATCCTGGGCGATGAGGCCCATGATCTGCTCATGAAGGAGTTGCCGGTACCCGGCATGGTCTTCGTTCCAGATTACGAGGTCTACCGCCAGCCCTTTAAGACGCCAGTACGCGTGGGCCCGGACAAGTTGTCGTACGAGGCCGATATTGGCAGGATCTTCGATCTGGAGGAGCACGATGGGAAGATCGCCGGAAATGGAGTAGCCCCAGAGGCCGGATTGACCACGGCGGTTCTCGGCCAGGGTTCCCGGACCGGCGCGTAATGACCGGTTCGCATATACAATCGAGGCGGCAAGCCGTCCATAGAGCTGGGCGTCGGCTTCCGTCGTATTGATCTGCCGCAGGAGTACCTGAGAATGGGTCCATGCGAGGTCAAAGACCCGGTCGGCGAGACGCCGGTCCTGATATTTTCCCGCCAGATCCAGACAGGCATCACGGGTTTCACCAATACCTGTCACGATATTGATGGTCGCCGACTTTTCCGGATCAAGGGTTATGCGGCGGCGGACCGCGACAATCGGGTCGAGCACCGAGCCTTCGCTGCCCGAAAGCCCGTATGCTCCTTTCATCGCTTCCGGGTAGGCAACGGTATTCCCACGGCCTATAAAGCGCGCGCGGTCGGTCTCAAAGGTGACTTCACCGGCCTCGGCCCCGTGCACTGCCATAAGATGGAACATCCAGGGCGATTTTTCTTCAACAGAGCGGGGCCGGCGCGTGGCTAGTATGGCGCTGCGCTCGCGGATGATCTCGGTCTGGACGAAAAGGTTACTGAATGCCGGGTGCAGCGCGTCCTGGGCGGGTGTTGCGAGGACAACTTCGGCGTAGCTTGTGATCTCTATTGTTCTTCGGGTCCGCGTCCGGTTCGTGAGGGTAATCCGGCGCAGCTCGATGTCGTCTTCGGGCGAAACGGCAATCTCCGTATGGGTATCGATCTCCTGGTCTCTGCGCCGAAATTCCGCTCGCCCTTCCGAGAATATCGCCTCATACTGCTTCGAAGTCTTCAGGGCAGGTTGATGTGCGGTCGACCAGAACATGCCGCTCGCAAGGTCCCGAATGTAACAGAAGGTCCCCCAGTTATCACAGGTGCTGTCCTCGCGCCATCGCGTTACCGCAAGATCCTTCCAGCGGCTGTAGCCGCCGCCCGCGTTGGTGATCATTACATGGTATCTTCCGTTCGATAGCAACTGCACTTCCGGTACGGCCGTGTCGGGGCTTGTGTAGACCCGTATCGGCATTTCTTCCACGTCGTGGGAGGCGGTATGGGCCTCGGAAAGCTCGGTGGTATGGGAATAGAACGCCGTTGCCTTCGGTACCCGTTCCTGCAGGAGGAGCAGAACCGCCTGAAATGAAGGGTCCGACTCGAAGCGTCTCTGCATGGGACGATCCAGGAGAAGGGAGGCCAGAGAAAGGAGGCTCATGCCCTGGTGATGGGCCATGAAGGACCTTACCACCGCGCGCGACTGCCCGCGTGGCAGGTGGTTCGGGGTGTAATCGATGGCTTCATAGAAACCGTATCTTCCCTCAAAGCCATGGGCGGAAAGGGTCTCGAGGTTGAGACACGCCTCTTCGGGCGCCACCATGAGCGCCAGGGCCGACGCGTAGGGAGCGATGACCAGATCACCCGCGAGGCCGCGCTTAAGCCCCAATCCGGGTATGCCGAAGGCGCTGTACTGGTAATTGAGATGACCGTCTATTCTGTTATATCCCGATTCGGAAACTCCCCAGGGCACTCCACGGGTGTTGCCGTACTCAATCTGCCTTGCCACAACCGCCTTGCAGGTGTCGTCAAGGATCGTCTGTTCATAGGTGGGCATTATAAGGAGAGGCATCAGGTATTCGAACATGGAGCCGCTCCAGGAGAGGAGAATCGGCCCTCCCGCGGCGGTCGTGAGCAGACGCCCCAGGGCAAACCAGGTCTCCTGAGGTAATTGTCCCTGGGCAATGGCGACGAAGCTCGAGAGCCTCGCTTCCGAGGCCAGCATATCATAGCAGCTCCCATCCCGGCGCTTATCGATGAGGTTGTAGCCGATCGCCAGGAGGTGGCGGGATTCGTCATAAAGAAACTCATAATCGATGCGGGCAAGCTCGCCCGATCGGAAGGAAAGCTTCTCCATGGCCCCTATTCTCGCCCTGGCCCTGGCGCTTCCTTCCCTGACGGCATCCGCGAGCTCTTCAATCCGCCTGTGCTCCTCGGCCGTCCCATTGGATTGAGCAATAATTGCCGGCACCAGTTTCCGGTCAAGACCGGACAATGCCCGCAATGTCGGAATCTCTCCAAGGGCGGGAAAGTCGCTGAGGACCCCTGAAGGGAGGGACAATGCCATCCAGGGGACGAGGAAAGTCAGGTCGTCGAGGGCAGCCCGGCATTGAGCGGCGTACGCCTTCGCCCACCATGAGGCCACGCTTTCCGAATCGGCATCAAAGCCACGGACCACTCCCGGGGCAAAGGCGACGAGCCTCTGAAGCCCCTCCCATACGCCATGGAGCGTATCCAGCCGTATGACTTCACCGTATTCCCGCTCTTCTCTCGCCTGAGAGAGGGGAAGGGGGATGTTCTTTCCGGCCTCGTCAAAGAGAATATCAATTGTATCGCCCAGACCGTCAAATACCTTGGACCCCACTATCTTCGCATCAGGGAGAACCGCGAGCCCCGCTCGCAGCGTCAACAGGTGGGCCGCGAGGTTACCGCTGTCTACGGTGGAGATGTAGATCGGCAGCAGCGGTTTCAGCGACTCCGTGTCATACCAGTTGTAGAAATGCCCCTTGTAGCGCTCCAGGGATTCCATGGTCTCGAGTGCCTGAGACGTACGGTCCATGAGCTGTCCCGCAGAAATATAACCGAAGTCCCATGCCGATAAATTGGCGAGGAGCGAAAGCCCCATGTTGGTAGGCGACGTGCGGTGCGCAACTTTGGCAAGGGGATGCTCCTGATAATTATCGGGCGGAAGCCAATGGTCTTCGGGGCCGACGAAGGTCTCGAAGAAACCCCATGTCTTTCGGGAAATCTTTCTCAGGAAGGTTGTCTGGCCCGCGCTGAGCTTTGCTTCACGGCGATCCAGGGGCTCGCTGATCCACCAGGTTACGAGGGGTGAGATAAACCAGAGGATAAGGACAGGCAGGGCAGCAAACAAGACCTCGGGCCTCGAAAAAGCGAGATATATCGCCGTTGCAACGGAGATGGCCGGAGATATCCACATGGTGCGGCAGGCCCCGGCAAAGCCCATCCGGCTCGCCCGATCGGAATCACCCGAAGGGTTCCATTCCAGAAGCCGCTTGCGTGCAGCCGCCATTCGCCAGATGGTGCGCACTACCGCGTCAATGCTGAAAAACGCTTCATAGGGCAGGCACGAAAAGGTGAATGCGGTCTGGCCCAGGCTTCTGCCGCCTTCCCTCAGAGAAGAGAAGATATGCTGACCGAGAACCACATCAGCCGGCTTCTTGAATAATTCCAAACCAAAAGCGATCAAGGAAGGGATTATCAGGATAGCTATCACCGACGACGTCCAGAACCAGGGCATGGGCAGGACCATCCAGCCCAGGAGCAGAAGAAGTGTCAATGCCAGAGGGGAAAGGCTGCGGCGCAGATTATCGAAAATCTTCCATCGGGAAAGCATGGAGAGGGGATTTTCGCAAAAGCGCGCATTCCGGCAGGGCACCCCGGGCAGCACCCATCGGAGGATCTGCCAGTCGCCGCGAATCCAGCGGTGCCTTCGGTTCACGTCAGCACTGTAGCGGGAAGGGTATTCCTCGTACAACTGCACGTCGCTTAAAAGGCCTGCCCGGGCATAACATCCTTCGATCAGGTCGTGGCTCAAAATAAGATTTTCAGGAAAGCGCCCTTTGACTGCCCGCTCGAAGGCGTCGATCTCATAGATGCCTTTGCCGATAAAGGAGCCTTCCCCGAAAAGGTCCTGGTAGACGTCGGAAACCACCCGGGTATAGGGATCGATGCCCGCATCGCTTCCCCACATGCGTGCATACCGGGACCGGTTCGTATTAGGGAGGCTCACCGCCACCCGGGGCTGAAGAATGCCGTACCCTGCCGAGATGCGCTGTTTTTCTTCATCGTAATGCGGACGGTTGAGCGGGTGAGCCATGGCCCCGACAAACTGTCGCGCCGCGTCACGGGGAAGCTGCGTGTCCGTGTCAAGGGTGATGATGTATTTGACCTCGCTTATTGCATCCGTATTGCCGACGATAAGCGAGAAACAGTCCCGGGAGCCGCCGCGGAGAAAGGAATTCAGTTCCGCGAGCTTTCCCCGCTTGCGCTCGTAACCCATCCAGATATTGGCCTGAGTATTAAAACGACGGGGACGATGAAATAAAAAAAAACTATCCTTTTCCGAAGACCTGTATTTCTCGTTCAGCTCTTCGATCCTTTGCGTGGCCGACAATAAGAGCCGTTCATCCTCAGGCAGGGTTTCCTGGGCGGCATCCCGAAAATCGGTGAGAAGGGCGAACCGCAGGTTGTCGTCCCTGTTTGCGAGGAATCTGACCTCCAGGGCGTCCATCAGATGCTCAATATTGCGGTCACCGGTGAGCATCGTGGGCACCACGACGAGACCCGCTGATTCCAGGGGAATTCCCTTGGAGAAGTCCATTCGCGGAAGGGGCCGGGCCCTCACGAACCGGGTCGTAAGCCAGTTCACCAGGGCCATCGATAACTGACCCACCGACAGAAGGCAGAGCAGACCCGTAAACCATGCCAGAGGACCCTGTAATCCATGGGTATACCCCACTGAATATAGAGCCCCCGTGAGGACCGCGGTGATTACCGTGAACGCGCCAAGGTAGAAAAATAAAGGAAACCGGCGGACCATGCCCTGAATCGCGTGAGCCAAAGACCTGCGCGCGCCCGTAAGTCCCTTGAGCCGGGCGTGCCCCTTATCCATGAGGAAAAAGCCTACATGTCCCTTCCGGCCGTCGCCGTCCGTCCCTGCCTCAGATTCCCCGGCAAGACGGATTGCGACACGGGCCACTTCGTTTTCGGACAAGAGACCGCCTTTCGAGAGTTTCTCTATCACGTGGCGATACTGATCGCGGGTCGCAAAATCCATTGCAGCGTAGACGCCGGCAGGATCTCCACACAGGGTCTGCTCAACCACGCTCATGGTTTCGACAAATTTCCGCCAGTCAGCGGCTCCGAGGAAACGAAGGCTGCCGATACTGTTGCTGATGGAGAGCTGGTCTGCCGCCTGCTGCTGGTTTTCCGACTGCACCAGTTGTTCGATAGTGAGGCTCGCGCCGGAAAGCTGCTGCTCGATCCAGGCAAGGGGCAATGCGAGGGCGGGGCCCCTGCCTTTGAGCCGGCGCGCAAGCTCGGCGACAAAAGAGCTCACCATGGGCGGCTTCGCGCGCGCCATGTCGGCAATAGTCAGGATCAGATCTTTGGGGTTCGACTCGGCGGTTTCGGTAATCCGGTCCGACCAGTGGTCGGCATGGTTCCTGTTAATCCTGTCAGCAGCGATCCGCGTCGCAACACGCCTCAGGTTTTCGATCAGCGCCAGGCGGAGCATGATGGGGATCGCCCATAATTCCCCGAGGTCCAGCACGGTGACCGTCTGGTAGGCTGCGACGAAACCGCTCAGGGCCTCACGGTCCACCCGGCCGTCGCCGTGAGAGATCGTCTCCAGGGCAATGTCGTAGACGCGGGGGAGACCCTTTGAAGGACCGTTTTTCAGCCTTGGCAGTCCTTTGCCGTAGCCCTTCGGCAAGTGCCGCTTCGCGGTGCGAATCTGTTCTTCCATAAGATAGAAGTTGTCGAGGAGCCATTCACCCGCAGGCGTAATCCTCCGGTTATCTTTTACCGCCTCCGTCAGGAGCTCCCGCACGCCGAGGAGGACCTCTTCATTATCCCCAAGGCGCGCGAGCAGCTGTTCGGCCGATGGGCTCGCGCTCACTACATGGGCACCCGCCAGGCCCTTGCCGTGATGCTCCATCTGGGAAGCGCTGAACAGCTCCGACCGGAGCGGCGGCTCGTCAATGATGATTCTTTGCTCTAATTTTTTTTGATGGAAGCGGGCCCATAAATAGGCCGGCCCCCTGATGAGGGATGTGCTGAGAAACGTCAAAATAGACCTCTCCTTATCTCGAACCAAGATCGAATCAACCGGATTGTGAATATGGATGCTATTTTTGGACTCCCACTTCTCCGGTTACTACCGAAACATTTCCTGAAGTGGGAACGGGTTGGTGTGTACTCTATTATATCCCTTTAAGGCCGGATTCGCCACCTTTATTATTCCGCAGGCCCGTCTGCAGCACATGTCGACGTACGCGTACGTAAGGCCTGATGGTCATTCTTGGTGGACCACGCGACAGATTGTCGAAGCGCTCTGCCCGTCCGCCTTACGGGCGGGCGCCCGGAAGTCCCGAAGCGGAGATCACGTCCCCAAGAAATGCTGCAGGGCTGCTGAAAACCCCTTCCTGGAGATAGAAGACTTGTGCCGACCCTTTGCCGTCCACATTCACAGCTATATAGGTGGGAGTGGTTTTCACGTTGAGGAGTCGGCTTATGACCATGTCGGAATCGGGAAAGACGGGAAAGGGGACGCGATACCTTTCCTTATAAGTCTTGACCTTATTTTCGTCGTTACTCATGCCGATACCGATAAGGGTAACCCTGCCTTTCAAGTCGGGTCTCCCCTCTATTTTCCGAAATACCTCGTCCACGTCCGAGGTGGCGGAGCGGCAATAGGGGCACTCTAAATCAAAGAACTCGATGATCACAACCCCCGGCCTGATCTGCCCTACCTCGAAAGGGCCCGGGCTCTTGAGTCCCAGATAATTCCTCTCCTGCTCGGTTGCGGGGGCAGGGAGGGTAAAGGGCGGAAGGCCCTTGGGGGCTACCCTCGCCGAAGATGCAGGGGCCGCGGGAAAAATAGTACAAATAAAGGTGATTATAATCAGGCTTATCATGGGCAGTATTGCCGCCCTCAGCCGGTGGGACGAAAGACTCAGGAATACTTTATTCTGAATCATTTTTCACCTCCAGGGATAGTTCATGACTGATACCTAATCATCTTCACCCGGAGCGTCAATGTCTGCCGCGAGACTTTGTCGAAAGCTGTCCTGCCTGCGGTAATACTGAATGGTATCGATGTCGAAAAGCGGGTAATGGAGCCGACCCATTACCCGCTTCTTCGTGGAATGGCCTCACATAGAGGCAGCGTCAAGGAGGTTTTTTCAGCCTTTCAGTATTTGCCGAGGCTACTTTTGATGGATAACGAAGAAGCCGGGGAGAAGCGCTGTGCGGACCATGATGCGTGTCACGCGATCGATAAAAGACCGGAAGAAGAGGGTGGCTGATGCAGGCGTCTCTTCTTATTTGAAGTAAGATACGGCTTTATGATAAGACTTGCGGAGATCGTCAAGGGCTGCTTTGAAGTCCGACTTTGCCTTTTCCCGCACCTCTCCACCGGCTGACGAAAGTTCCTTGAGCTTCATCTTTGCATCCCGTTGCTTTTCTTTCAGGTCATTCCAACTCTCTTTTGCGCCCGCTTCCACCTTCGATCCGTGTCCCTTAAACTGCGTGCCGAGAGCCGCTATCTGTTCATTGAGGTCCCGGAGCGCCTTTTTCGCATCCTTTTTCAAACTTTGATTCTGCCCTTCCCCGGATTCTTGGGATGGGGTGGAACCGGGCCCTGTCACCCCTTCTCTTTCCTGGGCCATCGGTACGACCCCCTGGGTCGTCTCGCCCGCCCACACGGTACTTCGCAACGCCGACCAGCCGATCATGACCGCGCCGGCACAGAGTATCGAGACTAGTGTCGTAATTGGAAATCCACGTAACCTCATTTTATTTCCTCCTCTCTCATAATCGGAATGGTTCCCCTTTCTTCTCCGAAGCTTAAGACAACCCGCCCTTCCCGCGGTCATGTGGAACCTGAATGAGGATGGGTAGTGTCGGGGGGTGCGGGCTGTCCGGGGCGATTACCCGCAGGTTCTGACCCGTCTTCTTAAGCAATTCGCTCGGACGGCACTTCAGGACTGTTGCCGCCAGTGTGAGCCCCGACGTCGTGGCTCCCGATACCCCATGCAGAATACTCGCTCCGCACAGACAAAGATTATCTATCTCCGAAGTCTGCTTAAAGCTGAAGGGACCTATCTGGCTCAAAATTTTTGCAGTCCCGTAACAGGCCCCCCGGGTCGAGCGCACATAGTGTTCATTAGTAAGCGGGGTTCCCAGTTCGCAAAAGAGTATATGATCGCCGATTCCCGGAATAATCCTGTCGAGCGATTTCAGCATGGCTCCGGTGAGTCTCTCTTTCAGGTCCAGGTAGCCTCCGGGACGGTTACCGGATGTTGAATCAGCGTACGCGCCGAAGGCCGAATAGGTTATCAAACGCACGACCTCGATGGTGTGATGCCCGCGAGTGAAGTTGCTCGGGTCCTTCATGCTTGTAATCCCGAAAAAGATGCTCGGGAGTCGGTCGCCCACCGCATCGGGGTCTTGCGCACGGGTGTAGACGGACTCAAAATCACCCCCGGACGCGTACCAGTAGTTTCCGGAATCCATGCCCATCGATTCGAGGTCCAGGTCCGTCGCCAGAAAAAGGGTCAGGGCTGCGATCGAGTAGCTTGTGCGGTCGAGCTTTCGTCTAAGGCGGGAACTCACGTGCTCCCGGCCCACGAGTTGATTATAGGTGATGTGAGGACTGGCATTGGAGACTATCCGGCCCGCGCGAAGTTCAGCGCCTCCCTCAAGGCGAACCCCGATGGCGCGGCGCCTGCTCCCTCTTTTTTCGATAAGTATTTTTTCCACCGGAGTGGAAAGCCGGACCTCGCCGCCTTCTTTGTAAAGGCCCTGGATCAGGGCTCCGGGGATGGCGCTCGCACCCCCGAGGGGGTAATAACCTCCATCGATATAGTGTCCCGCCACCGGAGCATGCATGGCAAACGGCACCCTGGAAGGGGGCAGTCCGTGGTCGCCGCATTGGATGGAGAGGAAGGAGCGCAGCAATGGATCGGATATCCTGTCGCGAAGGATGCGGTCGAGGCTGTAGAGCCCGTAACGACCCATATTCCAGGTCCGAAAGGGGACGGTCAGGAAATCGACAAAACTTTTTGTTTCCGGGATGCATGCCATCTCCTCGCACACCGTATGGAGAAGAGAAAAATAGTCGTCGATTCCCCCGGCCTGGCGCGGAAATCTCATTTTGAAGCGCTCGATCATGGCCTTCTCGCCCTTGGGAAGGTCGAAAACCTCATCTCCGATACGGATATGCTCAAAAGCCCCGGGATTCATCTCACAAAAAGTCAGGTCGTCGGCGACGCCGAGCCCTTCGTAAATTCTGCGCAGCCATCCGCCGGGTCCGAGTTGTCCGATGTAATGGACACCGGGGCTGAAGCGAAAGCCTCCGCGTCGAAAGCTGTGGCACAAGCCTCCCGGTTGGGTATGTTGTTCGACCACGAGCACCCGTTCGCCCGCCTGGGCCAGGGCCAGGGCCGCAGTAAGGCCTCCCGCGCCGGACCCTATGACGATCGTATCAGCGTCGAGCATGCCATCTCCTGATGTGCCCGCGGTTCAGGGCCAAACAGAACATCGAATCCAGATTTATCCATCGCAGTTCGTTCCCCGCATGCAAGTATTTAATTCACTCACGTGCCTTTCCGGAATTCTACACCTACCGGGAGAGACACAACAAGCACTTTCTTGGCATTCTTCACGGTGTGGCCGGGGAGCGGCCGCGTAAGCCGTTTTATCGAGCCGGTTCGCTGACGGACCCGAGGCCTTCCTAAATATCTGTTGCATTTACCCGTCATTTTTACTAAACTTCCTCAAATAACCTTGTATTCGCGGGGGGGTCGTCTCCTGTCACATATCCTTATTCTTCTACTGCGTGATGCTACTTCCGGGAATATCCAACAATATTGAACCTTTGAGTTTCATTTGCGTATCCGGAACGCACTGCGGTCTGCTCCGATGGCGGTAGCCTGCCTTCACCCGCGGCTCACCGTGACCCCCGGCTCCCGCTCTCTTATAGTATTATCAAATATATAGGAGGAACTATGGACACACACAAAACAATTATCGGCTTTATCCTTTGCTGTTCATTCCTTATCGGTCTTGCAGGTTGCGGCGGTTCGGTCCGCGTTGGCGACAACGCACCAAGATACCTTACGAGCAATATCCACGCACAGCAGCAGGAGAAGGAGATGAAGGCCAGCTATGCAAACTGGACCAATCCCGGCGCAGGACATGTAATAATACCGGTAAATACACCTGTCATCGTAGACACTGTGAGAAGGGATCTGTCCATTGTAACCCGCGATACCAACAAAACGATCTATTTTGAATTTGACGAGGGGAAAATGGGTATGACCAACGCCCAATATATCAATATCATCGCGTCACCTCAGCCTACAAACCTTAATCATCTCTCCGCTGTCGACCGCAAGGGGATTAATGAAGGAAAGGTTTACACGGGCATGACAAAAGAGGGAGTAAGGATCGCCCTCGGCTATCCCGCAGTGCACAAGACGCCTTCCCTTAACAGCAATACCTGGTATTACTGGACAAACAGATGGAAGTCCTTTGCGGTTCAATTCGATAATACGGGAAAGGTAAGCACGGTCATCAAGTAGACCGGCGGTACTCGATAAGGATATGGGAACTAACAGGATCGCATTAATAACGGGCGGCAGCAGAGGGATCGGAGCGGCTGTGGCTTTGGCCCTTGCGGCCGACGGTTTTGACATCTGGCTGAATTACAGGAGCGACCATGAGGCAGCATCGAATGTGGCAAAGTCGGTCGAGCAGGCCGGGCGGAAGTGTATTTTGCTCCCCTTTAACGTGTCCGATCCGGCAGGCGTCGAGTCACACCTTATGCCCCTGCTGGAAAATGAAACACCTTATGCCCTGATTAATAATGCGGGTTTTAAAAAGGATGTAATCCTGGCCTGGATGACGCACGAGGAATGGGACGAAGTCCTCTCCGTTAACCTCGGAGGCTTCTTTCTCGTAACGAAACCTGTAGTGAACAACATGCTCAGAAAAAGAGAGGGGCGTATTATCAACATAGTATCCACCTCCGGACAAAGCGGGATTGCAGGTCAGACAAATTATGCCGCCGCAAAGGCGGGTCTCATGGGGGCCACGAAGGCCCTGGCCGTGGAAGTGGCACGGCGGAACGTCCTCGTCAATGCAGTCTCACCCGGTTTTATCGATACCGAAATGGTGAAAGACCTCCCGAAAGACAAGGTCCTCCCCATGATCCCCATGGGTCGTTATGGAACACCCATGGAGGTAGCCGGCGTGGTGAGTTTCCTTTGCTCGGAGAAAGCCTCGTACATTACGGGTCAGGTCATCTCGGTGAACGGCGGCGTCTACCGGTGAGAGTGAATGTTGCCCCCGGCATAGTTAACGCCCTATGCTTCGATATCGATGACCTGGCATACGGCCTCAATATGAGGAACGGCACGCATCTGCCATACGGCGGCCTCGTGGAGAAAGAAACATATGTGCTCCTGGAATCATTGGTAAAGATGGATATCAGGGCCACCATGTTCGTCCCCGGATATGTGGCCCGACGTTACCCCGGCGTTGTGAGGGAGATCGGCCGGGCCGGTCATGAAGTCGCCTCTCACGGATATACCCATATGACCGCCGAACGATTAGGGAGAAAGGGCTTCCGGGAGGACGCCTCAATGAGTAAGAGCATGCTGGAGGATCTCCTGTCGGCGGAGGTCAGCACCTACAAGGCCCCTGAATGGAGTATCACCCCTTGCACCCCGTGGGCCTATGATGAGCTCATCTCGGTGGGTTACCGTGTCGATCATACTGCCCAGCCGGCCCTGTTGAAGTCCCTGGGACGGCTCCCCGACGATATGGAGCCTTTCACCTACAAGGATTCTTTGACTGTTATTCCGGTAACTTCCTGCCGGTTGTTCGGGCGCGATTTTCCTCTTAATGGGGGACTCTTCTGCGCCTATGTGCCCATAAGTGCCCAAATCCGGCATTACCGGCGGTTAAACCGGAAAGGGGTTCCCTTCAATTATTATTGTCATCCTTTTGAAATCCATCCTCAAGGGGCCAACAAACACCCGTGGAAATACGGCTCGGTCTGGGCAGCTTTCTACGGGATCTATTTCGGTATATACAGGCACCACCTGTCACACCTCGCTGAGCAGTTCAGGTTTGCCCCCCTGAAGACTGCCTACCGCGCCTACCTCCCCTCTATGAATGACGCATCGAGCCTCTACCGGTATGCTTCCGGGAACGGCTTCCCCGCGTGACCTGTCACACGATTCTCCCCAGGGCTGCCATAATGACCGTCATATGCAATATTCATAGGAAAGGCTGAAAAGATCGAATGTTTAGAGTAGCCATAACCGGTATCGGTATTATCTCCTGTCTGGGCAATGATTCAGAGACCGTAGCCGCGTCGCTTCGCCAGGGAAAATCAGGCATCGTAGTCGATGAGAAGCGAATAGAACTGGGGTTTCGCAGCCCCCTTACGGGGGCGATTAAAGATTTTGTGCCCCATAGCAGCCTGTCAAGGAAACAACTTAAAACCATGCCCGATTTCGCGGTTCAGGCCTACACCGCCGCCATGGACGCCCTGGCCCTGTCCGGGCTGACCCCGGAAGAGATCCAAAATGGAGAAACGGGTCTGATTTTCGGGTGTGACTCGAGTTGTGTAGCGGCCATCGAGCAGGCAAAACTGGTGATCGACCAGGGCGACACAAAGGGCATCGGCAGCGGTCTCATCTTCAGGTCCATGACGTCTACGGTAACCATGAATCTCAATACCCTTCTCAAAACCAAGGGCGCCTGCTGGTCCATCAGCTCCGCCTGTTCGAGCGGCGGTCATGCGATCGGGCAAGCGGCAGATTTGATTTCCCTGGGCCGCCAGGAACGGGTGATATGCGGGGGCGCCCAGGAGATCAACTGGGAATCCATGTGCAGTTTCGATGGAATCAACGCCTTTTCGACAAGAATCGATAATCCTCAAGGGGCAAGCAGACCCTTCGACGAAGGTCGTGATGGCCTTGTCCCAAGCGGAGGGGCCGCCGCGGTCATACTTGAGCGCTATGACCTCGCGCAACAAAGGGGGGCACGAATCCTTGGAGAAATCCTCTCCTATGCCTTTTCTTCGGATGGATACAATCTCTCTGTCCCGAGCGAGGAGGGTATTGCCGCCGGCATGCGAAAGGGACTCAGTAGCGCCGGCCTGGAACCTTCCGGGATAGATTATATCTGCGCCCATGCCACCTCGACTCCCGTGGGAGATGCCGCTGAGGCGGCCTGCATCTCTTCCGTTTTCGGCGACCCTACACCCCCCGTCTCCTCCACCAAATCGATGACGGGTCACGAGTTGTGGATGTCCGGGGCCTCGCAGGTAGTATATTCTGTTATCATGGCCCGCCATGGCTTTATCGCCCCTAACATCAATTTTGAAAAGCCCGATAGAAGATCGGAAAAGTTAAATATCGTGAGAGAGACCATTTTCCGGCCGCCCCGTGTAGTGCTATGCAATTCCGCGGGGTTCGGCGGCACCAATTCCTGTCTGATCCTGAAATTGAACGCATGAGCTACGGATGTGCGGTCATCGGCGGCGGTGTCTCCGGAATGACCACCGCTATTATCATGGCAAGGCAGGGGTACCGTACCGCCCTCCTGGAGTCATCGGGCAAGACTGCCCCCACTATCAGGGGATTTACGCGAAGAGGCCTTTTCTTCGACACGGGCTTTCACTATACCGGAGGCCTGAATGAAGGGGAACCCCTCGACATCTTCTTCAGATACCTTGGGCTGTCCGGGAAAATAGAAAAATATTCTTTTCCTGAAGATGGATTCGATACCTTCCGGTGCCTCGAGCCTCGCTTTGAATTCACCTTCCCTTACGGGTATGACCGTATCCGTAAGCAGCTTCAAGACACATTCCCGCAAGATGCCCGGGCCATCGACATATATCTCGATGCAGTGAGGCATGTCTACCGTTCCCAGCCCTATATAGACCTCGGTGCCGGCGGGAATATGCAAAGGTCCCTGCCGGGCGAGGGTCAAAGCCTGAGCGGATTTCTGGACGGGATAACGGATAATGAGATACTTAAGTGCATCCTTTCCATGCATTGCCTGCTCCATGGGGTATATCCGGAAGAGGTTTCATTTCTGAGTCATGCCTGCGTTGCGGGATCTTATTACGAATCGGCCAGCGGCATAAAGGGTGGGGGCTCGAGCCTCTCCGAGGCCTTCGATGTCCGACTTCGCGAGTTGGGCGTCGAAGTCTTTTGCGGAGCGGAGGTAAAGGAAATCCTCCTTTCCGCCGACCGCTCAGTATCCGGTCTTCGTTTTGGAGACGATAAGATAATCAACTGCGAAAGATGCGTCTCCACCATACACCCCCGCCAGCTGCTCACCCTTGTGCCCGACCAGGTATTCCGCCCTGTCTACAGGAAACGGCTCGAAACCCTGGAAGATACCTGCTCGGCGATCATACTCTACGTGGAATCCGACCTTCCGCCAGGGGACCTCGACAGGGCGAACATCCTCCTCTTCCCCTCCCCCCGTTTCAATTATCCCGATGGTAATGGCCCGGTGGAGGAAAAACCGCTTTTCATAACCCATGCGCGGCAGGACAGGAGCGCCACTCCCAAGGAAGGGTATATCGTGGTCTGCCCGGAGCCGAATATGGGAACAGAATACTGGTCTGCCCCGGTCGCCGATCGATCTCACGCGTATCGGTCCTATAAAGAAAGCATGAGCAGGAGGATCACCGCATACCTCGAGACCGCGGTACCGGAATTCAGGGGCAGGATAAGCCACGTGGAGTGTGCGACACCGCTGACCCTCAAAAAGTATACTCATAGCCCCGTGGGAAGTATTTACGGGGTAAAACACAAGGTTGAGCAGTATAACCCCATGCCCCTGACAAAGATAAAGAATCTCTTTCTTGCGGGTCAGGCAATCACTGCCCCTGGCATCATGGGCGCCGTGGTCTCCGGATTCCTCGCGTGCGGGAGCGCAATCGGGCACGAAAGACTCATCGAGGAGCTAAGAAAATGGGCATAAGAAGGGTTGTGGTGACGGGAATGGGTTCCGTATCGCCTTTTGGAATAGGTGTTGATCGCCTCATGGAAGGACTAATGGCAGGCAAGAGCGCGGTCGTGGCCGTCCCCGAGCTCGCCCGCATTGGGGGCATGAGGTCAGGGGTAGCCGCGCTGGCGGCCGATGTCGACCCCCGGGAAATACCGAGAAAATTCAGACGTTCCATGTCAAATATGTCCGTCTATGCGACTTTGGCCGGCCAGGAGGCGTGCGCCGCGGGCCGCATCACCCTTTCCGACCGATCGGGCGGCAGGATGGGACTTTCCATAGGCTCTACGGTGGGAAGCCCGATTGCTACCCACGATTTTTATAAAGAATTCATCCCGAGCAATTCTATTGAAGAGACCAGGGCCACCTTTTTTTTCCAAATCATGAATCACTCGTGCGCCTCCAATGTAGCTCAGGTCCTGGGGATAACAGGCAGGATGTTCGCTCCGTCGTCGGCCTGCTCCACCGGGAATCAGGCAATAGGGTACGGGTATGAGATGATCGCCTTCGGAAAACAGGACCTCATGCTTTGCGGAGGGGCCGATGAGTTTCATCCCCTTTCCGCGGCCACCTTCGACATCATTAATGCCGGGTCGGTAAAGTATAATGACCGGCCCCACATGACGCCGCGCCCTTTTGACCTCAATCGTGACGGCGTAGTCTGCGCGGAAGGCTCCGGCATTATCCTCCTGGAAGCCCTGGAGTCGGCTTTGCGGCGCGGAGTTCCCATCCTCGCCGAAGTGATTGGTTTTGCTACCGTATCAGACCCTGCCAATATAGCCGATCCTCATGCGGATTCGATAGAGTCGTGTATCCGGCTGGCCCTTCTGGATGCGGACATTGAGCCTGAGAACGTGGACTATGTCAATGCCCATGCCACGGGCACAGTCCTTGGAGATGTTTCGGAGGGCGAAGCAATAGGTCGAGTTTTCGGCAAGGGAGCGCGGGTAAGCAGTCTGAAGGGACACCTTGGGCACACTATGGCGGCATCGGGGGCATTGGAGGCTATCGCAACAATCGGGATGATGAACCGCGACCGTCTGATCCCCACCCTCAATCTGGACAATGTCGACCCCCTGTGCGCAAATCTTGCCCATGTCTTCAAGATTGAGGATTCCCGCATAGAGATAGCGATCAAGAATAATTTCGCCTTGGGCGGCGTGAACACGTGTACCGTGTTGAGGAGGTATAGACATGACTGACGAGAAAATAATAGAGATTATAAACACCTCGCTCGCCGAGGAGTTTGAGCTCGATTCGGAGAAAATGGTCCCCGAGGCGATCCTCTATGACGACCTTGGACTTGACAGCCTGGACCGGGTGGATACCGTGATCGTACTGGAACATGCGTTCAAATTCAAGATACGGGACGAAGGTGCGGTCCGCGAGATCATAACTCTCGGCGACATTCACCGGTTCGTGATCAACAAAATAAGGGACCTCGGAGTAACCCAGAGCGCCCAACCCCAGGGCTGAAGTTCCGTGGATTGGGGGGTGAAAAAACCGGGAGTCGTCTCTCTCCTCTGGTCTATCCCTATGAACCTCCTTGTCTATCCCATGATCGCGCTCTGGACTCTTCTCGGGATCTTCGCCCTGCCTTTTCTCTTCGGCCTCTGCAAAATCTTCACGAGGTGGGACAATGGCCGCATCATGAGGCTCTTAATCTGGTTTTACGGAAGAGGATGGGTAGCCATAACATCGCCCTTTGTAAAATTCAGCAGAGAAGGTTTCGACAAAGTGGCGACAGGACGACCCTACGTGATGGTGATAAACCATTTGTCCTTCTTCGATTTCTACTGTATGGGCCTGCTCCCCTTCCCCCTCGGGAACATCGCCGCAGCCGTGCGCTCGTGGCCTTTCAAAATGCCGTGGTACGCGCCATTCATGCGGCTTGCCGGTTATCTCGACGTGGAATCTCTCGGCGCCGCCGGGTATCTCCGGATTGGCGCCAAAATACTCTCAGGGGGCGGATCGGTCCTGTTCTTCCCTGAGGGACACAGAAGCAAGGATGGGAAAATCCAGCGCTTCTTTTCCGGGGCCTTTAAACTCTCCGAGGAAACGGGCGCCAAAATCCTGCCCCTGTGTCTCACGGGTACGGACGTGCTCCTGCCGCCCGGGCGATGGTGGATGCTGCCTGCGAAAGTCCGTCTCACCGCGCTGCCCCCTGTTGACCCCGGGGATTTCGACGGGCCTTCTGCCCATATGGAACTTAAAAAACATACAAAGGCCATGATGACGGAAAAGGTGGCCGCCATGAGAGGGCTGTGAGGAACCGCTCCCTCGATCTTCCTGTCGCGGCCGGGATGCTCCTGCCCCAGAGGCCGCCCCTGTTGGCGGTCGACTATCTGACTGAGTTTCACAGCGGCGGCGGAGTGGTGGAGTCGACCATAGCCCCTGACGGTATTTTCGTCACGAAGGATGGTTCAGTCGAGCCCACCGTGTTTGTCGAGCTCATTGCGCAGGCTTTTGCGACGGTGAAGGGGTACGAAGATATGATGGAGGGAAATCGCGTAGCGAAAGGTTTTCTCGTGGAGGTGAAAGGATTTGAAGTTCTCGGAGCCGCGCAGATCGGAGACAAATTGTCGATCGTTATTAAGAAAGTAGGAGAGACCGACGACTTTGCCCTGGCAGAGGGCACCGTCATGCGCGAAACGGAGGCCATCGCCTGCGGAAAAGTGATGGTATGGGTTCCGAAGGAGGAGGCCTTATGATCACAAGGCCGTATCGTTATCTCTCTTCTCTTATTACTCTTCTGGTCCTTTGCCTGGCCTTCGGATCGATGACGGAAACACAAGCCGAAGAGGAGAGACAGGACCTGAGGTCGGAGGCCTTTTCCCGTATTGCCGCCGCCGCAGCGTCCTTCCGGACTATCTCGAGCGATTTTGTTCAGGAAAAACACTCGTCCATGCTGAAAGACCCTCTCCTATCCAGCGGACGCTTTGTCTACGAAAAGCCGGACCGTCTCTACTGGGAGATCGTTAAACCCTCTCCGGCGGGATTTGTGGTGACGGGTGTCAAGGCAAGACGGTGGGAGGGTGATGCCCGTAAGACAGAGACCTTCGATGTACGGAAGGAGCCCGTGGCAAGGGCGATTGTGGAGCAGGTCTTTGCATGGTCGCGAGCCGACTTTGCATGGCTCGAGAAACGGTACAGGATCACCGTGACGGAAGACAGGCCCACGGCCCTCAGACTCACCCCTCTCTCCTCGCAGGAAAAGAAATATATCTCACACCTCATTATTACCTTTTCCAGGGATTGGTCCCACGTCAGTTCGGTGGATATATCTGAAAAAGGCGGGGATTATGTACGCATTAGATTTTTTCACACTCTTCTTGACGAACCACTGCCGGGTAATCTGTTCACGCCCTGATGGGATCTTTTTACACCATATTTTCACGGGTCTTTGAGTTCTTCCAGCATCGCCGGATATTTCTGTACGCCATAATCGCCCTGGTTATGGCCTTGAGCGCCTTTGCTCTCAAGAGCATAAAACTGAGTGAAGACGTCAGCCCTTTACTTCCCGACGGCGCCTCGGACGCCGCAATAGATTTCCGCCTTCTCCAGCAGGCTCCTTTTATGCAGAAGGTGGTCATCAATCTCAAGGCGGGTCCCGGAGTTGACCGGAAGGCCCTTATGGAAGCTCAGGACACGCTCGCGGGGGCGTTGAAAATGCCCTATTACCGCCGCGTGATCGCAGGTCCGGAGATGCCGGCGCCCGATGAATTCCTCTCCTGGGTCCTTAAGAGCGGTCCTTCCCTTATGACTGATAAGGATGTGGAGAGGACCAGGGGACTCCTTACTCCTGAAAACGTCGACTCCAGGCTCAGAGAGATCAGGGTCACCCTCAATTCTCCTGAGGGCTGGGTCATGAAACCCTTATTCCAGGCAGATCCGCTCCAGTTTCACCTGCTTATCCTCGAGAAGCTCCGACACATGAATATGTTTAAGGGGATGGTCCTCAAGGAGAACCATTTCATAAGCGCTGACGACAAAAATGGACTTCTCATCGCCGAAACCCCTATAAAGATTACCGATGCCCTGGGGGCAAAGCATCTGATCGATTACACGAGGGGGGTTATCGACGCCCACCGCACGCCCGGCATCGCCGTTTCCTTCTTGAGCGGCCACTCCTACACCAGTGCGAATGCGGAGACCATAAAGGAAGACCTCTTTGTCATACTCACCTGTGCATCCCTTACCATTCTCCTGCTCCTCTTTCTTTTCATGCGGAACTGGAGGGCGATCTTTGTTTTTCTCGTACCCACCTCGGTGGTCTGCATCGCCACTGCGGGGGTCTTGTGCGTCTACCACACCATCTCTGCGGTGACTATTGCTTTTGGTTCCGTACTCATGGGGATTGCCGATGATTATCCCATATTTACTTACTTCTCGCTCCGGGACATGGGAGACTACAAGGGGGAAGCGGTTGCCCGCATTTCACGCCCCGTGCTGTTGAGCGGCGTAACCACCATGGCAACTTTCAGCGCCCTCTTCTTTTCCGAGCTTCCCGGGCAGCGTCAAATCGCATTTTTTTCCATTATCGGCATTATCGCATCCCTTATCTTTTCCCTTGTCATTCTCCCCCATTTCATCCGGGGTCTGCCGCCGCGAAGGCGCTCTTCAGCCATCCCCGTTCCCGCCACGAAGGCATTCGGCAGGGGCATCATAATCGCGGGATGGCTCCTCCTCATGGTCCTTTGCCTGTGGCAGGGAAGCCGGCTCAAGTTCAACGGCGATATGCGCGCGGTGAGCATGATCCCCAAGTCATTAAGCGTAATGGAAGAGCAACTGAAACAGACCTGGGGAGACTTCCGCGGACTTGCAATGGTCTTTGCAGAAGGCGCGGACCTTGAATCGGCCCTTAAAAATAACGACCGGTTGTTCTCCTACCTCAAGGGGAAAGTTCCTGACGAGGGGATCATCAGTCTCGCACCGCTGCTGCCTTCGGCGGGAACGCAGGAGGCGAACCGGCGCCGCTGGGAAGCGCAATGGTCGGGCGCCAACCGAAACATGGTAAAGAGACTTCTTGAGCAGGAAAGCGTGAAGACAGGCTTTACCCCTCAGGCTTTCGAGCCCTTTCTGGAGACGCTGAAGGCCACGCCGGTTGAGGTTACTCCGGAAGGTCTCAGAAAGGCCGGGTTTGCCGATGTGATAGACTCCATGATTGTGCGTGAAGGCCCCAACTGGCGGGTCCTCACTCTGGTTCCCGACACCCCGGAAGTGGCCGCCCTCTTCGAGAATCGGGCAAATACCCCTTTTGTCCACCGGTTTGTGTCAAACTCCCGCTTCAATGAGACGATCAGCAAGGCCATGGTCAAGAACTTCGTGAGCTACATTATTGCAGCTTCGATCGTTATCCTTGTTTTTCTCTCTCTGGTCTTCCGCTCGTGGAGCAAAGTTCTCTACGCTGCGGTTCCCGTGGCCGCAGGCCTCATTTTTATGTTCGGCGCCATGGGATGGAGGGGCATCGAGTTTAACCTTTTCAACATCATAGCCACCATCCTTGTCATCGGTTTGAGCGTAGACCTCGGTATTTTCATGGTGAGCCGCATCTCTCAAGGAAATGACGACAATACGAACATGGCCGTCCTTCTCGGCGGACTCACAAGCCTCGTGGGGATGGGCGCCCTGACGCTTGCCCGCCACCCCGCCCTCTACTCTATCGGCATATCGGTGCTTCTCGGCATGTGCGGGGCCATACCGTCCGCTCTCTTTGTCGTACCCGCCTTCTATCGTTCGCGGAAGATGGGGTGACCGGATGGATCTATTAAAAACTGCCATACACCTATCGGCATCCGGCCCCGCAAGGGAGACGGAAACCGGAGTATTCACACAGTCTTATACTTTTACACCCGACTTCGTGGGGTTTTCCGGCCACTTCCCCGGCTATCCGGTCCTTCCCGCCTTCATGCAGGTACTGACGGTCCTCACAATGGCAGAGGAGATACAGCGCCGCCCTCTCGCGCTCATTTCCATCATCAAGGCCAAATTCCGTATGGAAATACATCCCGGCAGCGAGGTAACGGTGCAGTACCGCGAGCGTATCATGAAAGGAGAGACCGGCTTTGAGGCAACGCTGACTATCGGCGAAGGCCTCGCCGCCTCCCTGCTCCTCACTTTTTCCGAAAGGGGCCATGGGTCTGTCTGAGCATTTATACAACTTTCAAAGGGGTAATGAAGATCATGCGTAAACCATACTTTCCCTTCCGAAAAGATAATCCACCGCCCCTCATAATCACCGTAGAAAGGCGGGTGCGGTTCGAAGAGACGGATCCCCTCGGTATTGTCTGGCACGGCCGGTATGCAAGCTATTTCGAAGACGCACGCTGTGCGGCCGGAGAGAAGTACGGCCTCGGCTACCTGGACCTGCAGAGGAACGGCATCATTGCGCCCATAAGAATCATGCACTCGGACTATCATCGGCCACTGAGGTACCACGACGATTTCACCATCCAGAGCATTCTCCACTGGACCGAAGCGGCCCGCATCGATATAGAATATCTGATACGCGACAAGGAAGGCCTCCTTGCGACCACAGGATATACGGTTCAGATAATGCTGGATGCAAAAGGCAATCTCCTCCTTATTCCGCCGCCTTTTTACAGAGAATTTTGCGAAAAGTGGAAAGCGGGGCAGTTCCATTGAGGGAAGTCTGGATCACGGATGCGTGCGCGATAACCGCGGCAGGAGATAGCCTGGAAGCCACATGGCAGAAGGTTATATCAGGCACGACGGCAATAGGCGAAATAGACCGCTTTCCCACACAGGCGTACCGGAGCACGGTAGCCGCAACAATTCGCGGATTGGAAGCCGTAGGGCCCGGCTCCCTGGTTTCAACCATATTAGACCGGCTCCTGGGTCAGCTTAACGGGGCTCCTACCGATGCCCTGGTCATCGCCGCTACGACAAAAGCCGGCATCGACAACCTGGAAAAAATGAGACGGGGTCTCGCCTTTGACCCGGGAGACATTCTGCCGTCCTCAATCGGGGAAAAAGTGGCGGCAAAATTGGGTCTCAGGGGCGGCGTAATGACTATAGGCGCCGCCTGCGCCTCTTCCACGATTGCAGTGGCCCAGGGTGCGGCCATGATCTCGTCGGGAAGCGTAGAATCGGTACTCATCTGCTGTGCGGATGCAATGACCGAATTCTTATTTTCCGGTTTTTCGGCACTCCAGGCCCTGTCGGGCGTTGCCTGCAAGCCCTTCGACAAAGATCGGTCGGGTCTCTCCCCCGGCGAGGGAGGGGCATTTCTTCTGCTCATGAGCTCAACCCGTGCTCGGCAAAAGGGTCATATGCCCCTATGCATCGTGAAAGGCTTCGGCATAGCCGATGATGCGTTTCATGTCACGGCTCCCGACCCGAAAGGTCTGGGCCTGCTCCGGGCGGCCTCCAATGCGATTGCCCTAGCGGGGATAGAAAAGGGTGATATTGCGGGGATAAGCGCCCACGGAACAGGAACCATCCAGAACGACCTCATGGAGCTGACCGCGTTTCACACCCTTTTCGACGGAGATTGCCCTCCCCTCTACTCCGTGAAAGGGTGTATAGGGCATACCTTCGGAGCCGCGGGGGGTATCGAGGTGGCTCTGGGGACAAAGACCCTCCTGGAGCAGACCATTCCTCCCACCGTGGGTTTCGTCAATCCCGAGAGAGGCGCGGAAGGCCTTGTCGGGTCGAAACCCGTTTCCATGGCCGGCGACTACCTCCTCACCACAAACTCCGGATTTGGCGGAATCAATGCCGCAATCATCCTCAAGCGGCCGGGATCATATTGAAAGCGAATCTCACAGGTGTGGGCTGGGTGAATACCGCGGGCGCAGGATGGGGGAGGCAAGGCCCTTTCCGTGCAGGCGGCGACGGACCGTTGCCGAAGCTCTCGAGAAAAGATGTCTCCCCCGGCTCTTTCCCCCGGTTCGGCAGGATGGACAGCTATTCCCGGCTTGGCGTATCCGCCATATCCCTGGCCCTGAAAGACGCGGGGCTCGACGAATGGACGGACCCGAGAGAAATCGCTATAATCGCCTCCACGGTCTATGGATGCCTCAAGACGGATGAAGATTACTGTGATACGGTCATACCTGAAGGGGGCCGCCTGGCGAGCCCCCATCTTTTCGTATATGCCCTTACTAGTACTTTTCTCGGAGAAGCGGCAATCCATTTCGGACTTAGCGGTCCGAGCTTTGCCCTTTCCGAATCGGTCCTTTCTGGTCTTCCGGGTGTGAGCATGGCCATGAGGGGTATTGGGAAGGGGGAATACGATTCGGCCCTTGCAGGCGTGTGCGACGCAGGGGCCCCTCCGGCCCTCGCCGGGATAGGACGTTCGGTTCCCGGAGCCCTCTTCTTCGTGCTCCAGAACGAAAACTCCTCCCGGCGGCCCTCGTACGGCACACTGACACAAAATGGGTCGGGGACCCTCTTTTACGACGGGAAAGAGGTGGAAGACCTGAACACTCTCGCGAGCATCTGCACCGCATCCATCACCTAACCAAGGGGGGACAGGAGAGACAAATGAAGATGACCCTTATTTACCCGGCCTGGCCGAAGCTCGAAGGACAACGGGAGTTTCATCTGCCGCCCCATGGGCCCGCGGTCTTCGCCGCAACAGTTCCTCCCGAGGTCGACATTACCTTTATTGACGAAAACGTTCAGTCCATACCTTTTGACGACGACCCTGACCTCGTGGCCCTTTCAGTGATGCTCACAAGTCAGCTCCCGAGAGCCTTCGAGATATCCCGCGCATACAGGCAGAGAGGGGTTCCCGTCATATTCGGCGGGATCGCGGTAATGCTCCACAGAGAAGAGGTGGTCCTTCATGGGGACAGCGTGTTCATCGGTGAAGCAGAGGGAAGATTCGAGGTCGTGCTTCGGGACTTCACCCAGGGAAAGCTCAAAAAAGTATACGACTACATGACGGACTATCCCGATATTCACCTCGTGGGAACCGCGAGACGGGACATCCTCAACCGTTCCCTCTATAATTACCGGGGCGTCCAGATGTTCGATCTCGTCCACGCGTCACGAGGATGCAGATTCAACTGTTTCCCCTGTTGCACGGGCTTCCTCGGGGGGAGGCAGTTCCGTCCCCGCCCGATTGACGCAGTGATCGAAGAGATGGAGTCCATCCCCAACAACCGGCTCTTCCTGGTCGACAACTCTCTCGCCCAGGACCGGGAATGGGTCATAGACCTTTTTACCGCCATGATCCCCCTCAAGAAGAACTGGGTCTCCCACCCTATTCTGGATGACGACAAGGTGCTTGACCTCGCGGCGAAGGCAGGAAGCTGGTATGTGTACCAGGCTATCTTCGATACGTCCGAGGTGATCCGGACCAGGATAAAAAGGTTGAAAGACCATGGCATCGGCGTCGAGGGTACTATTATCCTGGGAACAGACGACCAGGACGAAGATTACATAAAAAGGCTGGTAGAGTTTCTTCTCGAGATCGGGCTCGATATGGCAGAGTTCACCATCCTCACCCCATTCCCCCATTCCCCCATACGGGAGCGCTTCGAAAAAGACGGGAGGATCCTGAGCAACAACTGGATCGATTATACGGCGGATAAGGTGGTTTTCCAACCGAAGCTGATGTCTCCGGAAAAGCTCCTTGAAATGTATAGGTACGCATGGGACACTTTTTATGCGGGGGGCGGTTACCAGCTCAAGATGGGTGAGCTCTTCAAAAAAATCATCCGCCGGGAAATGGACAACGGGACATACCGGAGATACGACACAAAGAAGAAGCGCTCTTTCAAGGTTCAGGGGACGGGCGGGTGAGCAGGGTATTCCTCATTTCCACCAACACGATGACCGAGCCTTATCCCGTATACCCCCTGGGGATGGCAGTGGTTGCCTCTGCCCTGTCCTCCCGGGGGCATAGAGTGAAGCAGTTCGATCTCCTCGTTGAAAAAGGATCTCACGAAGGGCTCGGCGAGGCCGTCCGGGCGTTCAAACCCGATATTGTCGGGGTATCGCTCCGCAATATCGATAACGTCGACTCTTTTACGGCGGAGGAAGTCTGGACCCTCGACTCGGTCAGGGCATTGGGAGAAACCGTCAGGAAATTCACGGGGGCTCCCGTGGTCTTAGGCGGCCCGGCTTTTTCAATCATGCCCGAGGAAATCCTCGCCTATGTCGGAGGAGATTACGGGATTGTCGGAGAAGGGGGAGTTCTCTTCAACAGTCTGATCGGGCGGTTAGAGCGGGGAGAATCGACCGGGGCCATCTTGAGAAAGGGGGAGACGGAAACGGCTCACCAGGGGGACATGGTTTTCCGGCCGCTATGGGACAGGAAATTAATCAAATACTACACAAAGAAGAGTGGGGTGGTCGGTCTTCACACCAAGCGCGGCTGCCCGTATAATTGCATTTATTGCACCTATCCGGCGGTGGAAGGGACGAGCTGCAGGTGCAGAGAACCGGGGTCGGTGATAGAAGATATTTTGCAACTGCAAAAAGACCACCATGCTCACAGCGTATTTTTCACTGATTCGATATTCAATGATGGTGAAGATCATTATCTCGGGATTATCGAGGAGATCCTGCGCCGGGAAATAACAATCGAGTGGTCCGCATTTTTTCAGCCCCGCGGGCTCCATGGCAAAGACCTGCGATTGTTAAAGCGCTCGGGCCTCTGTGCCGTGGAGGCGGGAACAGATGGGGCAAGCGACACCGCCCTTCAGGGGCTCAACAAGCCCTTCGGCTTCGATGATGTGGTCCATTTCAACGATGCCTGTGTCGGGGAGAATATCCCCTGTGTCCACTACGTGATGTTCGGAGGACCGGGGGAAACACGGAATACCCTGGGAGAGGGACTGAACAATATTGCGTCTCTGAAAAACTGCCTGGTCCTCGCATTCTCCGGAGTACGCATCTATCCGGGCGCTGCGCTGCGCACGTTGTCCATAGAGGAAGGGGTGATAGAGGAAGAAGACTCCCTCTTGAAACCTGTATTCTATTTTTCCCCCGAAGTGGATGCGGCCCAAATGAACGAAGCCCTCGAGAACGCCTTCGGGGGCCGGAGGGACCGGATTTTCCCTCCCTCGGCGTTTCAATCAAAGCTCGAGGTCATGTACCGCTTCGGTCATCAAGGTTTTCCGTGGCAGAAACTCATTTCTTATCAAAAACCGCAGGCTGGGCTCTAAATCATGAGCCCTCTTGATTTCAGAAAAGTGCTCCTTATCCATCCCCTCGGCTATCGCGCCGACTCCGCGGGCCGCGACATTTCAAGGATGGCCAACATCATGCCCCCTCTGGGGCTTGCGAGCATCGCTGCCTATTTGGAGAAAAGCGGGATTGAAGTGAAAATCATCGACTGCTACGCGAAGCCCCGCTCGGGCAACCTTATCGAAGAATACCTGAGAGACGCAAGACCCGCGTTCATCGGCTTCAGCTGTTCCACCGCAAACTTCCGCGACGGTCTTCGCATCGCGGAAAGGGCAAAAAGCGTCCTGCCCGACGTAAGAACCGTATTCGGAGGCCACCACGTGTCGGCTTTGAAGAAGGAGGCCCTGGAGTCGTTCCCGGGCATCGACTTCGCCGTGGTGGGAGAGGGTGAAAAAACGATGGCGGAGCTCCTGGAGGCCAAAGGAGAGAATGCTTCTCTGATCGAGGGCCTGCTTTACAGGGAAGGTTCGGATGGTATCTGCTTTACGGGCTACCGCTCCCCCCTCCTCGACCTTGACACGCTTCCCTTTCCTGCATATGAAAAACTGGATGGCTACCCTGAGACATACAGCCTCCCCATTTTTAATTACCCCCATACCCCGAATTCCAGTTGCACATCGAGCCGCGGCTGCCCTTATCGGTGCACTTATTGCGACAGATCCGTCTTTCCCACGGGCTACCGATACAACTCCGCGGAGTATCTCTATCAGCATCTACGGTACCTGAAGGAACGCTTCGGCGTGCGGCACGTCAATCTTTACGACGACCAGTTCACCTTTCACCGGAAGAGGGTGGAGGCTTTTACCCGGATGATGGTAGACCGACCCTTGGGAATGACCTTTAACTGCGCCGTGAGGGCGGAACATGTCGACGTTGATCTTTTGGAACGGCTGAAGGCGGCAGGGTGTTGGATGATCAGTCTTGGCATTGAAAATGGAGACGAAGAGCTCCTTTCGCAGCATCGCAGCAGCGCCGGCCTCGATCTTGTGGCTGAAAAAATACGGCTCATCAAGAAAGCGGGGATTCTGGTCAAGGGGCTCATGATGATGGGACTGCCCGGGGAGACGCAAGCGAGCGTGAAGAAGAGCATGGAGTATGTCTTTTCCCTCCCCATCGATTACATCAATGTGTCAAAATTCACCCCCTTTCCCGGATCGGCACTCTACAAAGATATAGGGGATTATGGGGCTTTCGATGAGGACTGGGAGAAAATGGACTGTATGCATTTCCAGTTCATACCGAAGGGTATGACACGGGAGAGGCTGGAACAGCTCTTCACCCGGTTTTATATGAGACATATCCTGAGGCCAAGGGGGCTCTGGCACTATTTCACCATGGTATGGCGCTCCCCTGACAGTTGGCTAAGGTTTTTCTCCCATCTTGCGGCTTTCCTGAAATTCGCCTGGACCAATAACCGTCATGCCTGATGCAGGGCCCGTGCCCTCCTATCACCCTTTTCGATCGACCCGCGCTCAAGCGCAGTACCTGGACCTATATGATGTGCGGGCAAGGCAGTGGCCCGTCCCTTCGGAGCCTGCAGTGATCGATACGTATTACGGCCCCACCTTCGTGCGCGTAAGCGGGCCGTCCGATGGGCCGCCCCTGGTACTGCTGTCCGGGGCCCGGAGCACGTCGCTCATGTGGATCCCGAACATACGGGCTTTATCCGGGCCCTTCAGGACCTATGCGGTCGATAACATTTATGATTACGGGCGCAGTGTGTATACCCGCGCAGTCAAAGACCCGGATGATTTAGTACGATGGCTTGACGAGCTCGTCGACGGACTTGAACTCGGGAACCCATTCAACCTGATGGGTCTCTCCTATGGAGGCTGGATATCATGCCTCTATGCGCTCCGTTTTTCAAATCGCCTTGCGAAAATAGTGCTTCTGGCCCCGGCTTGCACGATATTGCCTGTGAGCCTCTCCTTTATGCTGCGCGCGGTTTTCGTCTCCTTGTCGCCCGGTCTGTTCGCTGAAAGTTTCATGAAATGGCTCTTCACCGACCTCATGTGCAAAGACAGGAGGAGCCGGGCAATTTTGGAGGATGGGGTAAGTGATATGCGTGTCGCATCGCGATGTTTCAAGCCCAAGCGTCTCGTGCGCCCCACCCTCTTAAAGGATGGGGAACTGGCGGGCATCAAAGTGCCCACCCTCATTCTGGTCGGTGAAAATGAAAAGATCTACTCCGCCCGAAGTGCCGTTCTCCGCCTCGACAAGGTGGCGCCCCAAATACACACGGAAATCATTCCCTGTGCCGGTCATGGCCTGAGCATCGAGCAGCCGGATCTGGTGAATGAAAAGGCCCTTCAATTCCTGTCGCGGCCTTGACGAAAAAGTTCTCCTTGTGCCCTAAAAAACCTTGCCAATGTTAATGATAGCCGCAAAAGAGAGTCCTGACATATCGAACGTATTCCTTGTTATCCCTGTATACAACCATGGGAAAACCCTCCGGGACGTGGTGCTCAGGGCCCTCGCGGTGAACGATAACGTGATAGTCGTCGATGATGGGAGCACGGACGGCGGCCCGGAGACCCTTGCGGAGCTTCCCATAATCGAGTTAAGGCATCCCGAAAATAGAGGGAAAGGCGCGGCCATCATCACTGCCGCCAACGAAGCGCGTAAGAGGGGGGCAACCCACATAGTGACCATTGACGCGGACGGGCAGCACGATCCTGCTGATTACCTGCGTTTTCTCCCCTTGATCGACGAAGATCCCGATGCTATCATCGTGGGGACCAGGACCTTCGATTCAACCTCTGTCCCCCTTCTTTCCCGGTTCGGCCGCGGCTTCTCCAACTTCTGGCTCAGGGTTCAGACGGGTTCCATGTTGAAAGATACTCAGAGCGGCTTTCGTGTCTACCCTCTCCCCCTTCTTGGATGGCTGACGCTGAGGGTGCGGCACTACGACTTCGAGATAGAGGTTCTCGTGAAGTCGGTCTGGGCCGGAATCACTTTGCGAGAGGTCGATATCTCCGTATACTACCCCCCTCCCTCCCTGCGGGTGTCTCACTTTCGCCTCTTTATGGACAATATTCGCCTGAGCCTGCTCAATACGAGACTTAGCCTGAGGGCCATCACTCCTTTCCCGCACAGAAGGTTCACGACCGCCAAGGCAGGGAAGGTCAGCATCCTCAAACCCCTCAGGTCCCTGAGATTGCTCCTCACGGGGAACAACTCGCCTGAAAGGCTTGCAGTGGCCGGGGGGCTCGGCGTATTCATGGGAGCCTTGCCGCTGATCGCCTGCCAGAGTATCACCACCCTCTTTGCCGCCAACTATTTTCGGTTAAACAAGTTGATGGCCCTTGCGGCGGGTCAGATCTGCATACCTCCATTGGTCCCCGCACTCTGTATAGAAGCAGGGTATTTTATCCGTCACGGCAGATTCCTGACTGAGGTTTCACTGGAAACCCTCGGATATCAGGCCCTGGAGAGGATTTTCGAGTGGTTTCTCGGCTCCCTTATTCTCGGGCCCCTGTTAGGGATCCTCACCGGGGCGGTCATTTATGTGACCGCCTTGCTCCTGAAGAGGGAAAACCATGGAAACAGCTGACTCCACTCCGACCCGGCCCGGCGCTCCGCAATGGACAAGCCGGAGTATCGGTTCGACCTTCGGACACCGGTTCTTCTACCTCGTCATTAAGTACGCGGGCCGCGAGTTTGCATACTTTGTCCTCTCTTTTGTCGTGCCCTTCTACGTCTTCTTCGCTCCATCAACGCGAAAGAAGTCGGACTATTACCTCTCCCGCAGGTTTAAGGAGAAAGGACGCGTCAAAAGGCTCCTGGATCGCTACCTCCTCTATCTCAACCTCGGAAAGGCCCTGATAGACAGGGCGGTGATCGGAATCCTGGGTGAAGAGAAGATAACCTGGGAATTCAGCGAAAAAGAGGCGATTCTCCCAATCCTCAAAGAAGGACGAGGTATGATCCTCATGACGGCCCACGTGGGATGCTGGCAGACCGCCATGTCAACCCTTCGATTTCTGGGCGCCCCTGTGCACCTCCTTTTGCAGCGCGAGGAAGGGGACATCGATCTTCACTACTATGAACATGCAGGGATTCCATGCCCCTACGGGATAATCGACCCGAGGGGCTACATGGGCGGCGTTTTAGAGATAATAGCCTTACTCAAGAGGGGCGAGGTCCTCTGTGTAATGGGCGACCGGCTTTTAGGCAGCCCCAAGGGGGCGGCGACCGTTGATTTCATGGGAGGGAAGGTCCTCTTCCCCTTCAGCGCCTTCAAGATCGCCGCGGCAACAGGGGCGCCCATTGTGGTCTTCTTTTCCCACAAATCGAGCTCCTCCGGTTATACCCTGGAGATAGCCGCAATAATCCGCGTGCCTCACGACGCGGGGCGGAGCCATAGAGATTTTCTTCCCTATGTCGGCCGATTCGCAGAGGCGCTTGAATCCTATACCACCGCACATCCGTACCAGTTCTTTAATTTTTACGACATGTGGAGTCACGATTTGCAGACAATTAATCAAAAGAGAGGGAAGCATGATGACCACCAAGGAACGACTGAAGAAGATCCTCGTTGAAGAACTCAATCTCGAGGATGTGACTCCCGAAGAGATCGAAGACGATACGCCACTTTTTGGGGAGGGCCTCGGTCTTGATTCGCTGGACGCCGTGGAATTGGTCGTCCTGCTGGAAAAACATTTCGGGGTGGAGGTGAAGAACCTCGATGAGGGGCGCGCCGCCTTTCAGACCATTGAAAGTCTTGCGGCGTACATCGAAGAAAGGATTCCCCGGTGAAGACGGCAATGCCTGTCGGCATCAGCGGAGTGGGCTGCCTCTCGGGCGCCGGAGGGACACTCGGGGAATGTATGGATTCCCTCTTCGAGGGCAGGCGGAATCCCGCGCCCCCTACAAGGTTTTGCGGCAACCACGCCATCTCCTATCCCGTATTCGAGGTGCCTGAGAGCGCAATTCCCGGCAATATAATGGATTCTCCCCGCATCTCGTTCACCGCTAAGCTCGCCCTCGCCGCTGCCCATGAAGCCGTAGGCGACGCAGGGCTTGACCGCGCCTCCCTCAGAAACAAGAAGGTGGGGGTATGCATTGGCACCACGGTGGGCGTGGCGCTGAATAACGAGGTGTTTTACGGGGAGCTTCATAGAGGGGGCAGTCCCGAGATGGCGCCTATTACCCGCTTTCTTTCGAGCAACCCCGCCGAGGTGATCGCCAGGGAGTTCGATCTTACAGGACCGTGCCAGACAGTAGTGAATGCGTGCTCCTCCGGCACCGATGCCGTGGGCATAGGGGCATCGTGGATTCAATCGGGGCTCTGCGATATAGTCATTGCAGGCGGAGCCGACGAAGTCTGTCACATTACTTACAACGGCTTTATCTCCCTCATGATCACCGATGAGACCCCTTGCAAGCCCTTTGACCGGGACAGAAAAGGGCTCAACCTGGGAGAGGGCGCAGCCATGCTCATACTGGAGTCCGCAGACTCCTGCCGGGAAAGAGAAAAATCCCCCCGGGCCCGTTTTCTCGCCTACGCCTCCTCGAGCGATGCCTATCACCTTACCGCGCCCCATCCCCAGGGTGAGGGATTGAAGCGGGCCCTTTATGAAGCGCTCAGGTTATCTCACAGGAATGGATCGGATATCGCCTTTATAAATGCCCACGGCACCGCCACACCGGATAACGATCGCGTTGAAGGCAGGGTCCTTCATGAAACGCTCCCCGGCGTCCCCTTCTTCTCCACAAAGGGCTTCACGGGGCATACCCTGGGAGCTGCCGGGGCCATTGAGGCCGCCTTTACCGTGGCCTGTCTTGAGCGAGGCATGATACCCGGCAATATCGGTTTCACCACTTTCGATCCCGAGGTAACCGCATCTCCGGCAGCCGCTACGACAGCCGTCACCGGGAGTACCGCCGTCAGCCAATCTCTCGCGTTTGGCGGATGTAACGGGGTCCTGGTGTTAGGCAAGGGGGAGAATTAATATGGAAGCCTTTGTTGAAGGCATCGGCATTGTGGGGGGATTCGGTTCGGATATCGAGGAATTCTCTTCCGCCCTCGCTCGCGGAACGAGTCCGGTCCAGTCTGTTTCTTTTCCATCTGAGGAAGGGACAAAAGAGATGCCCGCTTTTCTCGCGGACACGACGGGCCTCGATAAATTTGTCTCGAAGAAGGCGCTGAGAAGGGTGGATCACCATGCGAAGATGGCCCTTCTGGGGGCATACCTCGCCCTGGAAGACGCCCATATGCTCGATATTGACCGCGCGAGCCTCGGCATCGTTGTGGCCAGCGGGTATGGCGCCAGCGCCGGGACTTTCGGCTTCCTCGATTCCTTTATGACCGGCACCGACGCCTATTCCTCTCCCACCCATTTTTCAAATTCAGTCCATAACGCCGCGGCGGCGTATATATCCATATTCCTCGGGGTCACCGGCCCATGCCTCACCGTGAGTCAGTTCGAGATGTCGGTCCCCTCTGCCCTCATATCGGCCCTTCATTGGCTGAGGGAAGGAAGGGTGGAGCGGGTGCTCTTCGGCGCAGTAGACGAATATTGTGACGTGCTGGGATATTGCTGGCGTCGTTTCTTCGGGGTGGAGCGGTCCTCCGCCGGGACGGAACCTTTCCTCTTTGACCGACAGAGTGCGGTGTTAGGCGAAGGCGCCGCGTTCTTTCTCCTTTCGGGCAAGAGAGAAAGGGAGAACGGTTACGGCTGCATTACAGGGGCGCTCACGGAATACCGGGACAGCGCTCACCTTCTCCAGGGGAAGGAGGGGCTTTTTATCCTCGGCGCCGACGGCCATAAAGAATCAGGCTCACGTTACCGTCAATTAATCACGAAGGAGATGAACGTAGCGTCTTATGCGCCTCTCTACGGGAGTTTTCCCACAAATATGGCGTTCGACATGGCGGCGGCGTGTGCGTCCATAAAAGAAAGGAAGATATTTGCCCCTTCGGCCGGGATCGCTCTTCCGTCCTCCATGAATATTTCGCCTCTTCCCCGTGACCTTGGCGTGGAGCCCATATGCTGCCTCAAGCTGGGCGCGGCAGGAGAGGCAGGGATTATCACTCTGGCCTCGCGGGACGTGCGATAAAGTGATGACGGTCTTGAAGAAAAGGACGCTCACCTTTTATTTGATCGCCCTCCTGCTCTTCTCTCAGGCGGCGTTTTGTCCGGATAAGGGCCGCGCCGAGGAAGGGGTCAGGGATGTCGCCGACCGCTACGGCATGGCCATCACCGGAGGGAATTCCTATACCCCTCAAAACGATATATCTTTTGTGTTATTGTCGGGTTTTGCCCTCTTCGACCATGAGAAGGTCTGGGGTCACAAGGCCCCGGACGGGCTTCGGTTCAAAGTGGAGACCAGTCTCGGGACGACTACGCGACCCGACAAGAAACTTATGACCTCGGCGAATATGTTCGCCCTCTATTATCTCAAAAGCCTTGCGTTCAAAACCTTTCGCCCCTATCTCGAGGGGGGAATCGGCATAATCTATACGGACTTTCAGGTCGAGGGCCAGGGGCTCCGCTTCAATTTCAACCCCCAGGTCGGCGTGGGAGTAGAGTTCGCGGCCGGACCGGAGACGACCTGTCTGGCTTCTCTCAGACTCCACCATATCTCCAACGGTGGGCTCAACCACGACAACAGGGGGATCAACTCCGTCACGCTGACACTGGGCCGGTTTTTTTGAACAGAAGGTTTTTGACCGGCGAGAGCGGGTGCGTACGGGCACTCACAGGAGAGCCTATTCTTTCTCTTAGGGCCCATAGCGATGCGTAGATTACACTTATTTGAGATTGCCGATAAAGAATGGTGCCCCCACTCGCTTCGCGGGACTGTGACCGACTACATACAGTTCGGTGTAACCATGTGGAAATCGGATATTGCCATGGCTTCCCTTTTACGGCAAGCCCTCGACCGTCTCGGGGTCCATCACGTGGTCGACCTTTGCTCGGGAAGTGGTGGGCCGTGGCTCGGGATGATCAAGTTTTTTGAAGACACCCATCCGCCGGTTACGGTCTGTCTCACGGACAAGTATCCGAACATTCCCGCCCTTCAATACGTGTGCGATCATTCCGCCGGCAATCTCGGTTTTTCTCCGGAACCTGTCGACGCCGCAAAAGTGCCGAGGGCCCTGAACGGTTTCAGGACCCTGTGTGCGGCCTTTCACCATTTTCGGCCTCCCGAGGCCCGCGCCATCCTCCGGGACGCCGCAAATTCACAACAGGGGATCGCGATTTTTGAGATCACAGAACGGACATTCCGAACGATTCTTATTTTTATAGGAGTTTCCCTGATTATGCCTTTTTGTATACCCTTTTTTCGGCCTTTCCGCTGGTCGAGGTTAATGTGGACCTATGTGATTCCCGTTGCGCCCGTGGTCCAGTTCTACGATTCGCTTATATCCTGTCTCCGCACCTACTCCCCCTCGGAACTTCAGGAATTGACGAAAGACCTTCATAAGGAGTACATCTGGGAAACAGGGGCAATAAAGGCCCCCCACTCGCCTGTCCCCATTTCCTACCTGCTGGGATACCGCCAACAGGCTGAATTTGGGACACGGAAAAACATAGGAGATGGAAAGCACATGGGGCTCACCGCCGTCCAAACGGGCGCGGAGACGGAATCCGGAGAATCGTTGAGAGAATATCGCCATGATATGGGGTAAGGGTTAATGAAAGAGAAAGATGTGCCCCAGGATAAAGGTATATACGGCCGGTGGCATGGCATCAATTATGCGGTTGACGAGGAGGGGAACTACGTGCTCACTCCGAGCTCCGGATGGGAGCCGGCGAATTGGGCCAACCGGCAGGCATGGGACCTGCTGGACCAGGAACTTGCAGAAGTCCTCGAGGAAGTGAGAAAAGGCAGACGAAGTCCCCTCGCATATCACATGGCACGCAGCCTCATGGACGTAAAAATGCTTTCCCGCTATACCGGTCTTGCATGCTGGAGAGTGAAACGGCATTGCAAGCCCCTCGTATTCAAGCGTCTTAATCGGACCCTTCTTGAGCGCTACGCGAAGATCTTCAAAATGACCGCAGATCAACTCATGGAGGTGCCCTAGATGTCGAACCCATCAGGAACAGCATTTATTCACCGCCAGTCGGCCCACTGCGAAAGCGGCTCCACGTCCAACCTCTTCTCGAATCATGGCGTGAACATCTCTGAAGCACTTGCCTTCGGCATCGGCGCCGGCCTGTTCTTCGGGTACTTTCCTTTCATTAAAGTTCATGGTCTCCCGCTCATTACGTTCCGGAACGCGCCTGGAAGGATTATCAAGAATACCGCGAGACGGCTGAAGGTCCGCTTCCAGTGCTCCAAATTCAAGGATCCTGAGAAGGCAATGGATTCCCTCGACGCGATCCTCGGCAAGGGTATTCCCGTGGGTCTCCAGGCGGGCATCTATTGGCTTCCCTACTTTCCCGATGCCTTAAGGTTTCATTTCAATGCCCACACCCTCATCGCATACGGCAGGAAAGGGAATGACTACCTCATCAGCGATCCTGTATTTGACGAGCCGGTCGTCTGTTCCAGGGACGACCTCATGAAGGCCCGATTTTCCGAAGGCGCGCTTGCCCCAAAAGGCAAAATGTATTATCTCTCGGGAATTCCCGGAGAGATCGACTTGCCCCGGGCCGTGAGGGAAGGGATCAAGGAAACCTGCCGGATGATGGTCAAAACACCATTCCCTCTCATCGGCGTGAGAGGGATCAGGCTTTTCGCCAAAAAAGTAAGAGGGTGGCCGGTAAAATATGGAAGGCGGAAGGCCGTGCTCCATCTGGGCCACGCGATCAGGATGCAGGAGGAAATCGGCACAGGCGGAGGTGGATTTCGCCTCATGTATGCCGCTTTCCTTCAGGAAGCTGCAGGCATCATGGACAATAAAGGCCTCTTGGACATTTCCCGCAGAATGACGGATGCGGGGGATAAATGGAGGGAATTCGCCCTCTTCGGGGCACGAATCTGCAAGGAGAGGTCGACGGACGGAGACAATTTCGATCGCCTGGCCGATATTCTCCACGATTGCGGGAACAGGGAGCAGACCCTCTTCAAAGACTTGCAGGAAGTGCTCCGTTGACGGAAGGGGTGACTTCCGGAGGAATAATCCTCGAAGCGCGCTCCCTTGCCAAGACTTACCGGGGCGCGTCCCGGCCGGCTTTGAACGGGGTCGATATCTCGATCAGGGAAGGCACGGTCTTCGGCCTCCTCGGTCCGAACGGGGCAGGTAAAACAACCGCCATCTCCATTATGACCACCTTGCTCCAACCGACCGGCGGGACTGTCACCGTCTGCGGAATAGACATAGTCAGGTATCCCACACAGGTGAGAAAGCTCATCGGTTACGTTCCCCAGGAGGTTGCCCTTTATCAGAACCTCACCGCCCGCGAAAATCTCCGGTTTTTTGGCCGCATGTACGGATTACGGGGCAAGGACCTTGAAACGAGGGTATGCGATGCTCTGGAGCTGGTCGGTCTCGAAGAGACCGCCGATCAGCGCGTCTTCACTTATTCGGGCGGAATGAAGCGCCGGGCCAACCTCGCGGCGGGCGTTCTCCAAAAACCGAAGCTTCTTTTTCTTGACGAACCGACCGTCGGGATCGACCCTCAATCGCGCAATTTGATTCTCGAGAGGCTTACCTTTCTGAAAGACAAAATCACAATGGTCTATACCACGCACTACATGGAGGAAGCGGAGCAGCTCTGCACTTATGTGGCGATAATGGATGCAGGCTCTATCATTGCGGAAGGACCTCCGGGAGAGCTTGTTCGCCGGGTTGCCGGGTGCTCGAACCTGGAGACCCTGTTCATAAGCCTCACGGGAAAACAACTGAGGGATTGATTACTTCAATGTTGAAACTACTCTCTTCCGTAGCAAAGGAGCTTACCCTCCTGGGGCGCGATTTTGCCGGGCTTCTCGTGCTCTTTGTCATGCCCGTCGTGCTCGTCATCGTGGTGACCCTTGTCCAGGAGAACGTGCTTAAATCCATGGTGACAAAGACGGAGGTTCTTTTCATAAACATGGACGGGCAATTTGTGGGCCGGGGCATAGAAGAAGCGTTACTCCGGTCCGGGGCGGTGAAAATTGTATCGGAGATCCAGGGTAAAGCATTGAGCGTGGAGACCGCAAAAAAAGCGGTTGGGAAGGGAGATTTCCCGCTTTGCATCGTGATCCCCGAAGGGACGACCGCCGCTTTCAGGAAAAGGATAAGAGAGAGCGGAAAAGATTCCTTCTCTGTGGGGGATGACAAAACTAAATCGGTAGCCGGGGCGCCGGGGGAGACCCCTCTCCTCTTCGTTTATTTCGATCCGACTCTAAAGGAGACTTTCAGGATGGGGGTCAAGAGTACCCTGGAGAAGGTAATCCTGGGTATGGAAGCCGGCGAAAAACTGAAGGTTTTATCCGAGCTCCTCCCGAAAGAGATGGAGACGGCGACCCGAAAAGCCATGGGCGCCATGTGGTCGGAAGAGTACAGGAACGCGATCCCTCAGGTCCATTTCAATTGGGACAACAGGCCGATTGTCGCGATTAAAGAGGAGATTGCAGGTTATGGCGGCACCGCGAAGATCCCTACTACCGTGCAACAAAACGTACCGGCATGGACACTTTTCGGCATGTTCTTTATAGTGGTCCCCCTCGGGGCTGCCTTAATAAGGGAGCGGCAGGACGGGATGCTGGCCCGCCTTCTCACCATGCCCATATCGTACCTGACTATTATATCCGGCAAGGTCTTCGCATACGTCATTATCTGTATGGTGCAGTTTTTCTTCATCATGGGAGTCGGAAAGGTGTTGCTCCCAATTCTTGGGGCCCCTGCCCTGGAGGTGGGATCCTCCTATGCCGCGCTCATCCTCATTGCCCTGTGCGCTTCGCTGGCCGCGTCCGGATATGGCATCCTCCTGGGCACGGTGGCAAGGACATACGAGCAGGCCTCGACCTTCGGCGCCGTCTCCGTGGTAATCGCCGCAGCCCTTGGGGGTGTCATGGTGCCGGTCTATGTGATGCCGAAAATAATGCAAACCATTGGCCTCTTTTCCCCTCTTTCCTGGGGCCTCACTGCATTTTTGACTGTTTTTGTCCGCGGTGGAGGCATAGGGTCGATACTCCCCGAGCTTATGTCGATGTTTCTCTTTTTTGTGCTCACAATTCTCGTCGCATGGTTTTATATGTTCAAGCGAGGAAGACTCCACATTCATTAACGGCAAGGTGAAATCGCATGAAATCGGTTGAAAAAGACGGTCTTGAAAGAGAGTTGCTTGAAATGATTATTCAGGTGTGCAACATAACCGACCCCATACCGGAGGATCTGTCTCCAGGTGATCCGCTCATTGGTCCCGAATCGGCTTTCGGACTCGATTCCCTTGACGCGGTGGAGATCGTGGTAGCGGTGGAGAAGAAATACAATATTCGCATCGGCTCACAGGAGACTACGCGCAAGATATTCAGATCTCTGAAAACACTGGCAAACTATGTGAGAAAACAGACAGCCCTTATTCCATCTCTAAGTCAAAGATGATATCGAGGCGACGAGGAAGACGCGACGGAGGTGTACTTTCAGTACATCGAGGAGCGGATGACGAAGGCAACGAAGAGAGCGCTTTGAATTAGAAATGGAATTACACGGCCGTGAGCATCATATAACACATGGAGAACCTGCCGCTTTCGGGAATAAAGCAGAGGATCTTCTCCCCTCTCTGTATCTTGCCTGAATGGAACAGTTCTTCCATAATGATATAAATTGAGGCTGCCCCTGTATTTCCTTTATAGGTGAGGTTCGAAAACCACCTGTCGAGGGGGATTTCGAAGTTCGCATTTTTCATATCTTCATAGAACTTCATTTTAAAATATTCAGAGGAATAATGGGGCAGGAACCAATCGACCCGGGAGGCCGAAACGTCATGTTTTTTTACGACCCGGGGCAGGGTCTTTTCCACTGCGACCTGCAGCACTTCACGGTTTAAGAGCTTCACATCCTGTTTTATGAGAAAGGCCCCTTCCTCGAGGGCATTTTGCAGAGAGGGAAAATCACGCCAGCCGGTCATCGCGCCGTTGGCGTTTTTCTTTGCTCCGGCGTACATGCAGGTTTCAAAGTCCCCGGCATAAGAGATCTGCTCGATCCAGTCTATTCTCAAGGCGGGCTTGCCGGGAACAGGGTCACTTGTCACAAATACCGCGCCGGCGCCGTCAGAGAGCATCCATCTGAGGAAAGCTGTGTCAAAGGGCACAAGCTTATCCTTCCTGAGAAAAGCCTCTTTTTTCTGTTTTACGCCCTCGAAGAAGGAGGCCCTCGTGAACGATGACGCACGATCCGACCCTGATGCCACGGCATTCTTGGTGAGGCCGAGGGCCACATTCATGTAGCCGAATTTCAGGGCAGTCATCCCTGACAGGCAAATGCCTGAGGTGCTGACTACTTCGCAGGGTGCGCTTTTCAGCTCGCCATGAACCATCAACCCGTGGCCCGGCATCAACTGGTCCGGAGTCGACGTCCCGCAGCAGAGACACTCTATATCGTCGAGATGGAATCCTTCATAAGGCATGAGGCGCCGTATCGCTTCGGCGGTAAGCTGAACGTTCGTATGGGTGGGTTCGCCCGTGAGGGGGTCAATTGCGTAATATCTTGTCCGGATATTGTTGCTTTTCAGGATGATATTCTTGATCCGGGGCGGCATACGATTGACCGCGCCCAATACCCGGTCGATCTCCTCGTTCGAGACGGGCGCATTGGGAAGGAAGGCCGAGATGTCGGTGATATATACATCCATCAGAGCGCGCACCCCCTCATAGCTTTGCCCCAATATGCCCCGACTTCATGAGATCGGCATAATTTTCATAAAACGCTTTTTCATTCATTTTGGTAGGGATTACGGCATTTGTGAGGGTGTAGAAATCGAGGTCATGGAGAGTGATTTTGGATTTCAACGATTCATAAAGAGGGGTCCCCGGCAGCGGCGTAAGGACCGAGAACATAGGCAGATCCACCGGATTTTTCTCCAAATATGCTCTCATCTCCTGAAACCGCACCTCATCCCAATCGGGAGAGATTATGAAATCCCCCACGATAGTGATGCCTGTATCGTGGAGTATCCCTATCGCCTCGGTGTTCATGGAGGACGTATTTGCCTTCTCCATCTCCTTGAGTCTCCCGTCGTCTATCTCCTCGAAACCGACGATAACGGAACGAAGCCCTGCCTTCTTCCATTCAACAAAAAGGTCCGGATGACGCACCACCGTGTCGGATCGCACATCGGCCACGTAATTCTTTCGTATTCCGGCCCCCTCTATTTTTCGACACAATTCGCGCGACTGGTCTACGTTCCCGAAGGTATTGGCGTCTACGAGACGTATGACCGGAATGTCCCCAAGTAACCCTATATCCCTGAGAACCGCCTCCGGGCTATGGGTCAGATAGCGGCCACCCGTCATCTTCTCGATGGAACAGAACGAGCAGCGATGAGGGCAGCCGGAAGCGGCAGATACAGCCCCCAGCCTGAAACCGAGAGAGGGCAATATGTAATGCTCCCGGTAGCTGCTTACCAGATCATATCGGGGAGGTTTTTCCTCTACCAGATCGGAAGGGGAATAGGTCCGCGGAAGATAGGAAAGAACATTGCGAGGATCGGTCTTTGCAACGCCCGGGATCTCATCTGTCGGTCCCCCGGCTTCCAGGGCGGCGATCAATTCTCCGAAGCTCAGCTTCCCGAGTCCCACTACGATATAATCTATATGCGGCTTGTTAAAAAATTGCGGATCGTTGCTCGCATGAACACCTCCGACGACCACCGTCGCCTTTACCGTCTCCTTTGCCTCAAAAGCCAGGCTCACCATAGTGTTCGCCTCGCATGTCACACCGGTAATCCCGACAACATGAGGCTTAAAATTTACAAGGGTTTCCGTGTAAACAGCGGGCTCCGCCTTGAGATCGACTATCTTCACCTCATGGTCATCGAGGTTGCCGGCAAGAACTTCAAGGCACAGCGGTTCTCCGCGCAGAATAAGCTTTAAGGAGTCGATACCATATTGCTCCTCAGGGATACTGCGCCCACAATTCGGAGGATTAACTAGAAGGATTCGCATTCAGCATTCTATCAAAAAAAAGGAACTTCTCCTGTTTAAATCAATATTCAACAGGCACACTTTTCCGGAAAAAAGCAGCCCTCTCTATCATACAAACACATTGCCGTTAACCATAATATATCTAATTATATCGAGTCAAGTAAATTACGCAGGGGCCTTACCTGCGTCCCAAACCCCTATCTTGACTTTGGATCGAATGATTTGAGAACCTGTGGAGGGGCACAAAATAAGACCGCCCCAAGGACGGCACGAAGAGATATCGAGCAAGCTCTCCCCGGGGACCAGACAGGCACGCCTCGGGATGAGAAGGCAAGACACAGAACCGCGAGCTCAGGGAGTCCTCACGCCGAAATCGTGGCAGACGTCACACTGGTTCTCCGAAGTTTTGTGTGCGTGGTGACAGCTCGCGCAGTCCGGAAAGGGCATGTGGGCGTCATGGGGGTTCCGTTTTTTCGATTGCACGGCCGAGGGCTTGGCCACGTCTGCATGACAGCCCGTGCAGGTTCCGGTGGTGACCGGGGATGAGGGCTTTTCCTTGTGGCACTGGGCGCATTTTATCCCGGCCGACGTGTGCTTTTCGCCGAGAAGCGGGTCTTTTCCGGCCTTCTGCGACCATGCTCCGTTCGAGACGGCGAGGAGAAAGAAGAGGGCGCCTATCGAACAGAATACCCCTGTCCATATGCGTTTTCGGGACGAGCTCCTTACGGCCATTCTTCTTCCTCCTCGCTTACTTTAATTTACTGCCGCCCGCTCCTTACGTGTGAACGGGCGGGCCGTCCTTCGCTCTCAGCCTTTCGATGCGGCCGCCTTCTCCCCGGCCAGCCACCCGAAGGCATATGCCCTCCCGTGGCTCACGCCGGACGCGGTGATGGGATAGTCATTGCAGAAAAAGTCACCCGATGCATTGCCCGCGGCATAGAGACCGGGGATGGGCTTACCTTCCCTATCCAGAACCTGGAGGTCCGTATTGATGCGCAGGCCGTCCAGGGTTACGAGCAGACCCGTGCCGACTTTGGCCGCACCGAAAGGAGGCTTCACGATATAGGTCAGTTTTTTCGGGTCCTTGCCGAAGTCCTCGTCAACGCCCTTCTTGACCAGCTCATTGTAGCGCTTCACCGTGGCCGCGAAGGCGTCCCTGGGGACATTCATCTTGGCTGCCAGCTCTTCAATCGAGTTCGCTTCCACGATGACGCCTTTCCTCTTCCACTTCTCGTAGCTCTTGTCGTTCCAGAAGACGGGGATATGCATGTTCTCGCAGATTACGCCGTGCATCTTCTCTTTGTCCGTGTTCCAGTTCGCATCCCAGATGGTCCATTTGATGCTGCCGGGCTGCTCGATGTCCTGGTTTGCCGTATAGCCGAAAGGCGCGTCTTCGTTGGCGTAGCGCTCGCCCAGGGTGTTGACGTAGAGGAAGGGCTGGCGCGCAAGCGTCATGTGCATGGGATCTCCGGGAGTATGTCCGTCCCATAGCATGGGGCAGTCGGTCTCCTGTTTCACGCCGCCGACCCACATACCCATAATGATGCCGTCGCCCGTGTCGCTGCCTTCCTCGTAGGAAGTGTTGATCGTCTTCAAGGCCCGGGGCGAGTACTTCTCCTGCATCTCTTTATTGTTGGTGTAGCCTCCCGTGCAGATGACAACACCTTTGGCCGCGTCCACCTGGACATATCCGTCTTTTCCCTTCGCGATTACACCGGTCACCTTGCTTTTGCCGTCCTTCCGGATCAGCTGTACTGCCGGAGTTTCATAGAGGACCTCTACGCCTGCCGCCTTGACGTTCTTTTCGAGCACACGGCCGAGGGAACGCTGCATACCGGGCAGAAAATTGACGGGAAGAGGAAAATCCTTGTAGGGCCAGTATTCTTTTCCGTCCGTATCGACCCGGTATTTGACGCCGTCCTTATCCGCCATGTCGAGGAGTTTATCCATGACCCGCCCGCTCTCGTCGATCCAGAGCTTGATGAGCCTCGCGTTGGCATGATAGCCACCAAAACGCATGATGTCCGCCATGACCTGGTCTTTCGGGACCTCTATCTTCTGGGCCTTATGCTGGCGGTCGCCTATCGATGCGTTCCATCCTCCGTGAGTGGTGAAGGTATTCCTCTTTTCCAGAACTATGACCTTCGCGCCCTTCTCGGCAGCCGCCAGGGCCGCGCAAAATCCCGAGAGGCCAAGGCCGAGGACCACCACGTCGGCCGTTTTCTTCGTCTTGATCTCACTCGCACGGATGGGCTTCGGCGGGGTCTCGAAAGAATAGGTCTTGCATCGTCCCGCGGACGCACCCGGTGCTGTCCCTTTCCCCCCTTTTGGAGCGGCAGCCTCCCCGATCCCCGGGGCAACCGCGCCGATACCCGCCAGCAGCCCCGCGGCCCCTGCAGCCAATGAACCTTTCAGAAAATCCCGACGTCCTTTCTTCTCCTCATTCTTCATGAAATCCCTCCAGATATTTAGATCCAACCAAATCCAGGCTGGTACGCGTTTATCGCACTCCGTATTCCTCGAGCTTGCGATAAAGGGTTCTCAACCCTATGTCCAGCTTAGTCGCCGCCAACTTCTTGTCGCCCTTGGCCAGTTCGAAGACTGCCAGGACATACTTGCGCTCAATCTCACGGAGCGGCCTGATGTCATCGTGCACCACGGGTCTGAAAGAAGGCTTTCTTAGACCATGGGGAAGGTCCTCCAGTTCGACACGCGTGCCGGCGCAGAGGGCAACCGCCCTTTCGACGACATTCTGAAGCTCCCGCACGTTGCCCGGCCAGTCATGGCGGAGCAGACACTCCACCGCGGCAGGCGAAAACCCTTTGACCCCGCGCCCCGATCCCTTATTCATCATGGCAAGAAAAAAACGCGCGAGGGGCAATATGTCTTCCACACGCTGACGTAGCGGCGGCATCGTCAGCCCGATCACGCAAAGCCGGTAATACAGGTCCGAACGGAAACGCCCGGACTTGACGTCCTCCTCCAGATCGCGGTTTGACGCGGCAATGATCCTGAAATCGACCGGCCGCGAAATGGCTTCCCCGACCCGGCACACGCTCCCCTCCTGAATCACCCTGAGGAGTTTCGCCTGCATCTCGAAGGGCATCTCCTCAATTTTTTCGATGAAGACCGTTCCTCCCCTTGGGCCTTCGAACAGGCCTGCCCGGTCGCGATCCGCACCGGGGAAGGCCCCCCTGGCATGCCCGAAAAACTCGCTCTCTAAAAGAGAAGGCGAGACCGCACTGCAGCTCGCCGAGACGAAAGGTCGTGACGATCGGGCAGATTCGTCGTGGATGAGACGGGCGATCAATTCCTTCCCGCTTCCGGTTTCCCCGGTCAGCATCACAAACGAGTCCACCTTTGCCGCACGCTTCGCAAGGCTCAGGGTATCCCGCATCACCGAGCTGTTTGCGATTATGCCCGATGAATAGATGTCGGTGTCGAGAGTCTTCTTCAACTGAATCAGGCGTCGCTCGGCCTTGCGAAGCTTTGCCGTCACATCCTCGAGGATGCCATCAATAGTTTTTTCCCGGAAAAAAGGCAGATGATCGTGAATCTCCGGACCCCAGTCTTCAATAAGTCTGGCTTCAACGGAACAATAGGCATCGCCTTTTCCGACGCACTTGTGCTCGATGCAATACAACTCCCGGCCCAGCGCCCGGCTGGTGTAGCCACTTATGAACCCGGTCAGTGTCCAGCACACGGGCTCAGTCGATATACCGAATTGAAGCACGTGCTGCTCCGCCTCATAGGAGTCATGCCATGTACACGTCGTGTGATGGAGCTCATTGCCCACGTTAAAATTGAATTCACTAATACTGACCAATCCCTGCAGCATGTGAAGGGCCGGTCCGAACCGCGGGTCTCCCAACAGGTCCGGCCACTCCGCGCTCAGATGGTCGGCGGCCAGCCAGCCGTGGGCGTATCCCAGGCGGGTGAGGACGTTCCGTGCGGCCGATACGCCGAGTCTGTCGAAAAGCTCGCGGCGCAAAAGGCCCATGGCAACGGCGTCGAAGAGAAGCACACGATGCCCCATGAACTTGATAATACCTCCTTCGGGATTAAAGGAAAGGAGGCTCCGTAAGTCAAATGTCTGTGTATTCTCCATTCGGTCGCGCGCTCACTCCATTACTAGAAGTTAGCACGTTGATGTCAAATAGACAACAATTTTTTGCCATAATGGCAGCGGAGAAGGCAAAGGGTAACCATTGGACCCCCGTGATCGAAGTGGCCATGGCTCAGGGCAGATGTTGATCCGATTCGACCTTGAACCGGTTTATGGCTCCATTACCCATGAGTAATATTTGTCCGAAAGGTAAATGGCCGATAAGGGATTGTGGCCGGTAACGCGGTCCTTCACGGCAAGTACCGTCGTTGGCGCCTCGGCAAACTTGAAATACATGGAGTCGTGTCCCACGCAAAGCCCTAAGAGCACATTAAAATCCGTTTTCCCCTCGTTGAGAACCATTGCCTGGAATATGGGATTGCACATGGACTCGTGCTCGCCCCAGTGCACCTTCTCCTTGTCCTTCAACCCTATTTCTTCCTTCGGGACTGCGCCTGCCTTGCACACCACCGATACTACCGTGAAGCCATGGTTTTCAAAGATCCGGGCCACCGCCGCCGCTTCATTCGCCAGTCCGCCGCAAAATACGAGGCCCAGTCTCACGTATCCCATCTTTTTCGCGAATTCCATGGTTTCCACAATTCTCGGTTTAACCGGATGCATCACAAAGGGCTGCCTGTCCCGCCCGGAGTAACACTCTCCCTCCTGCACCGATGCCAGGCGGGCAAACTCCTTCAGATCATCGGTTTTGTACTCTTCGAGCGCCTTTTTAAGAAGCTTCTTCCTGCCCACGGTAGGACATCCTTTTCCCGCCTTGCCCCCGGGGACCATGCAGGCCCGCTCCCCTTCAATTACCGCACAACTGGCGCACTCGGCCTCACTGCCCTTCTTCATTTGCTCTCCTTTTTCCGCGATGCTTCTTTTACAACTCACAACGACTCCTGCATCGCGGACAGGCCATCGGTTCGAGGCTGACCCCTGATGGCCTAATAGTTACCAATATATCACGCCCCAATCTCACGGGCACACTTTTTTCCGTATGCGCAGGGGATATACATCACGGCTGTTTCTTTCTATTATAGAAGGCACCTTTATATTCGGTAACCTCCGCGGCCAAAGAAGCAGTGCGGGAAGTCTTCGGGCAAGGCCGGGCCGATCCAAAACTCTACAGCGGAACCTTCCTTATTTCACAGAGGAAAAGCCTATTGGGGTATCCGCCGGAGACAGGGTCCCACACGTCGTCACGGGTAAGCTGATTCACGCCGGCGCCCTTGTCTGTCGGATTTCCCCACCCGAAGTCGATGGAAATGAGACCGGGCCCCAGGTTTTCAGTGAGAAGGGCCCTTGCGTTAATCTTTCCCCGGGGAGATTCGACCTCTGTTCGTTCTCCGTCCCCTATTCCCCTGGCCTCCGCATCCGAAGGATGGAGCATGAGAACGGGCTCGGCGTAGCCTTTCTTCGGGGCAAGGAGGTTCACCAGCTTTGTGTGAACGAACTCGGCGGGCCTCCTGGTCGTCCCCGAAAGGGGGTATTTGGCCCATAATTCAGGGTTCGTAATGTGAGACTCCTTCGGGTATTCGTAACCCGGAAGGGCGCCATAGTGCCCATCTTCGAACCTGGAGGAGCAGCATTCAACGAGGCCCGAGGGCGTCTTGAAGCCTCCCTTTTCGTACTTCCTATACACTACAGGTGGCGAGACGTAGATGATTTGATTTGCCCTCAGATCACGGAGTGTCACATTCGCGGGCTTGAGCTCAAAATCTATCCATTCCTCTGCGTTATGAAAGGGATAGTCGGCCTCGATACCCATTTTTTTTGCCAGATCGTACTCGATCTCGAAGATGGACCGCGATTCCCCGAGAGGTTCGGAAACCTTCTCCCGAAGGGCGACGAACCCTCCTTTACTGCTGGAATAGGCCCTGTAATCGACCGCCTCCAAGTCTGCCGCTGCCGGCAGAATAAGGTCGGCCATTTCGGTGGTGGCCGTGGGAAATATATCCAGGACCATCAGGAAATCCAATTTCCTGAAGGCATCCACTGTACGGTTTTGATTGGCCTGCACCAACACCGGGTTGGCGTGGTGGACGATCATGGCCCTTGGACGGTCGGTCCCTTCACCGAGTAGCGCCTCCTTGACGGCAGGGAATGTACTCACGGGGAAGAGGGGGAACTCCTGCCGGCCCAACATCTCTTTGCCCGATTTCACGGTAGGCAGGACGCTTTGGGGGACAATCGAGTAGAGGACATTGCCACCGGGCGCGTCGAAATTACCGGTGAGGGCTATCAGCATGCAAATGACCCTCACCGCATCCACGCCGTTCGTGTGCATGTCCAGCCCGTTTCCCTCACAAATGAGCGCCCCATCGGTCTTCGCATAAAGACGGGCGAATTCGCGGATGCGCTCCGCGGGGACGGATGTAATTCCTTCCGCCCATTCCGGCGACATGGTCTCTACATGTTTTCTGATCGCATCAAAGCCGGAGACCCATTTTTTCACGAATTCTTCATCCCAGATGTCTTCTTCGATTATGGCATGAACCATGGAGAGCCCCAAAGCGGGATCGGTTCCTATATTGGGACGGATCCATTCGTCCGCCAAAGAGGCGGTTTCAGACCGGACCGGATCCACGACAATAATCTTTACCCCTCTCTTCTTCAATCGGGGCACGATTTCGTGCAAACCATCGTAGGCCGCATAGTTGCTGAAACGAGTGGTATTGACCGGGTTTGAAGCCCAGAACACAGCCAATCGCGTATGTTCATAGTCCGGTTCAGGTCTTCCGCCGAAAGCCTGAACGAAAGCCACCTGTCTGGGAATGGCGCAGAGATTGGCGGCTCCCGAGAGGTTGGGAGAGCCGTAGACGCCCATGAACTGCACAAAACCATCCCTTCCTCCGTAGCTGACAGGCGCTCCTCCCATATGGACGAGGGCTTGGGGGCCATATTTTCCCTTAACCGTCGAAAGCTTTTCCGCTGCGAAATCGAGCGCCTCATCCCAGGATATTCTGGCGAATCCTCCCTTTGTTCTTCTAAGGGGAAATTTCAGCCGCTGCTCCGATTCCAGCATCGGCTTTATCGCCCGAGCCTTGGGACAGAGATAGCCTTTGTTGACGGGATGGTCCGGATCGCCCTCCACGCGAAGAACTTTTCCGTCTCTCACATAGACCTTGATCCCGCAATTTGAATGGCAAAATCCGCATATGGATCGTACCGCTCTATCGCTCGACATATTTTCTCCTTATTTCTGACGTTTTCTTATATGCGGTCTATCCATACCTGTCTCCCGTAGCAAGATTATCGTGATGGAATATCTGAGGGTGGTCCCGTCGACAATTATGCAGAAAGAGGAGAGGAGGAAGGGCCGGCCTCCTCATCGGCGCCCGGCCCTTCTGTCCGTTGACGCTTACGGGTGCGTCTTTATATAGTCCAAACAGAACTTCACCGCTTCGTCGCCCGGCAGTCCTTTCGCCTTCATCTCCCGGACGTATCTATCCCTTACGGACTGCATCTTCTCGGCCGTCCTCGCTTCTTCTTCCTTTGTCACTTTGACCCATGTCATACCTTTCTTTATTGAATACTCCTTCGCCTCCTCGTCAAGGACAACCCAAAGTTTTGCCTGTTTTTCAATCCATTCTTCGTTGATCTTTTCTATGGCCGCCTGGTCGGCTTTTGAAAGCGAGTTCCACCTGCCTTTGTTCATGACCACAAACATGGAAGTCATGTAGGAAATAGCATAGTTCTCGAGAGACCCCTTTGTGACCTCCGCGAACCTCCAGCCCTTGAGCGTCTCTATGGGGCCCACCACGCCGTCGACGAGACCCTTCTGCAGGGAGTCGTAGGTCTCGGTGATGGGCTGGGTCACTGGGGCCCCTCCCACCGCGGATACTATGTGTGCACTGTCCGCGCTCGCCTTTATTCTCAAGCCCTTTATCCCGTCAATCGACGAAATGACCTTTTTTGTATAGAAAAGGGCGGGGGCGGCACCGTGGAGGTACATCACCTTTACATCATCGAACTCCTTCGGGTGGAACTTCTTATAATACGCATTCGCCATCATTGTTGCCTGATACCCATTCTTTTCGCCCAGCGGAAGCTGCAGCACTTCGCTAAGCGGCAGCCTGCCGGGCACATATGCCAGAAGGGCCTGCCCGATGTCGGCTATTCCTTTCACCGTGCTGTCATAAGTCTGCATGGGCGGGGTCAGGGTGGCTCCTGCAAAATAGGAGACCTTCACGCGCCCGTTGGTTCTCTTTTCCACCTCTTTGCACCAGTCTTCCGCGAGCTTGCTGATGGGGTGCATGGGCGGAAAGAAATTGGAATACCTGAGCTTTACCACTTTTTCCTGTCCGTAAGCCGGGGTCAGGTACGCAAAGGACAAAAAGAGAACGCCGAAAACGATCCATGATAATCCGATATTTTTTTTCATAAAAGACTCCTTCGTAGATTTTGTTTGTCCGAAAAGCTCAAGGGGACTCAGACGTCGCACATGCCTACCCTCCTCCGCCCCCCTTCTTTTCTTTCATGCTGGGGACCTGCCCGGCCGCCGGAGGAATCTTCTCCCGGATCGCCGCTTCCGGGCATTCCGGCAGACAGCGGTAGCAGAGATCGCAGCGGGCCCGGTTTATGTTGGCCCGTCCCCACATAAACCAGATGGCTCTGCGGGGACAAACGCCGGCGCACGCCCCGCACCCCAGGCACATCTCCGTCTTCACTTCCAGCGCGACCCGGTCCTTCATCTGTTTGTCGCGCGGTCCTCGATCTGCCGGGGAAGCACCACATCCTGGTCGATCAGTCGACGCTGGAGCGTTTTTATGTCGATATCCCTGGGGCTTACGCCCGCTTTTGCCGCCATGGCCGCCGCGGTACCGACCGCTTGCCCCATCTGTACGCAGAAGGGGATGATGTTGAGCACGTCATTTGCGACCAGATCCGAGGAAAAAGAGCGCCCGGCAACGAGCAGGTTCTCTATCTTCTGCGGCACTAACGAGCGGTAAGGGATGCACATATGCGGGTGAGCCTGCGAGACGTTTCCGTCGATGGAAGGACACAATGCAATGGTATCGTCATGGACCACGCCGGTGTGTACATCCTTTTCGGTAACCATATATTCTCCGAGCAACCGCCTGCTCCCACGGGTCCCTATCTGGGGAGCGACGTTCATGATGAAGCTCTTTTCGTAACCGGGCACGTGCTTTTTCAGGAAATTGTAGGTAATAAGCATGCCTTTCCTGGCATTGACTTCCACCCAGGTGAGGTCTTCAAAACTGAGGGCGCTGAGAATACCCTTTCCCGAGGAGACTCCGGCTGCCTCCTTTACGAAGCTTTTCATGTAATTGGGTACCCATTTGGGGAAATAGTTATTGACCCAGACCACGTCTTTGCGCTGGCTGCGCAATATGAGCGAATAACCTCCAAGACCCTCGAGTTCGTACATGAGCTCGCCATAGCGCTCTTTCTCCTCGGTCATGAACCTGCTGAATTTCTTTGTATCCACGTTTGCAAGCTGAAAAACCAGGGCCATTCTCGAGATCCTGGCCTTCGGGTCGAGATTCCCGTCAAAGGGCGCGCCGGCCGATGCAAAGAGATCGCCGTCACCCGTGGTATCGATCACGACCTTGGAGAGTATCGCTTGCCTCCCTGACTTGCTCTCGAAAATCACGCCGCGAACTTCGTTCCCTTCGACCAGCGGCTCCGTGCCCCAGGAATGGAGAAACAAGGTCACGCCGGCCTCCTCCATCATGTCGTTGAGGACACACTTCATGATCTCCGGGTCCA
>DASXUJ010000125.1 GCA_036504895.1 Syntrophorhabdaceae bacterium | reverse complement strand
TTCTCTGCAAAGCTCCACATGCTGGACCTGATCCTCGCCGACCGGCACGAATCCTGCCTTGTAGAGGAGAATGTCCGCTGCCTGAAGCACGGGATAGCCCATAAGGCCTATATTTATGTTCCCTTTGTGCTGTTTCGATTTATCCTTGAACTGGGTCATCCTCTCGAGCTCTCCGATAGGTGTGACGCAGTCAAATATCCATGAGAGCTCCGTATGCTCCCGTACGTGAGACTGGACGAATATTTTACATTTCTCCGGAGAGAGGCCGCAAGCGAGGAGTACCACGATGGTCTCTATAGTCCTCTTCCTCATCTGATCGATGGGATATTCTATGGTGATGGCATGGTAATCGACGGCAGAGAATATGCAGTCATATTTTTCCGTGAGGGCGACCCATTGCCTGATCGCTCCCACATAATTCCCGATGTGTATATCTCCCGTGGGTTGTATCCCGCTGAAAATTCTCTGCATTTGTCCTCCACTTCCGATGATGGTGTAAATCTACACTGAATGGGGGAGCTAAATCAATAGGCGGATCAGATTGACGGCGTCATCTGTATCCAATGGGCCTGAGCGATTCTGTATGCGGAATCGTTTCACAGAGTGTGTTCTTTTATATACAATTTGCTTGACAATTTTTTGGCATAATAATATAGTAACCTCAAGCAATTACAGAAGAGGAGAATATGGTTCACTACGATGAGAAGCAGTCTCTAAAAAAAGATAAGTTCCTCAGAGAGCAGGTGTATAAGCGTCTGAAGAGCAACGTATTGGACGGAAATTGGCCACCGAATACACGTCTCGTGGAGGAGAAACTCGCTGCCGATATGGGTACGAGCCGCACTCCCGTGAGGGAAGCTATCCAGAAGCTCGAGAAGGAAGGACTGATCCGTAAACTACCCAAAGGGGGCTTTGCCGTCGGCATGGTTACCTCCGAAGAGGTGGAGGAGGTCTTCGGTATCCGTGGAGTGCTTGAAACCTACGCGGCCTATCTGGCTGCGGCCAGGGCTACGGAGCAGGACATGGCCGCCCTCGAAGAGATCTTCAGGCAGGAAGAGGCATGCATGAAATCAGGAGACGCGGAAGAGATCGTAAGGCTCAACACGCTCTTTCACGATACCCTTTATAAAACCGCCAAGAGCGAAAAACTGCTGGCTGTCATCAATGAGCTGAGGGATTTCATCCACCGGTACAGGGTCATCTGCTTCAGCAATGAAAGGATGGTGGAGACCGCCATAGAGGATCACCGGGTTATGATCGAGGCCATGAAAGCCAATAACCCCCGCGTGGTTCAGAAGGTGGTCCAGAAGTTCTTTATAAGGGCAAAAGGATTTATTAAGAAAAAGATCAGGCAACGACCGAAAAGAAGAGTCGCGAGAACCGCGATAAAGTAGAAGACCCGTAGCAATCCTCGGTCGGGAAGGGCGTGGTGAAATAGTCCTTGTGGCCTCAGGGCCCGCGCTGAAGAGTTACCTCGCCCGCTCTGCCCTCTATATGACCGTATTCCATCCCGCATGCGGGTATTTCGCTCTTTTCCTTCAATTCCCGTGCAATATCGATAAGCCTTTTATAATGAAAACCTTGGGTGAGAGTATTTTGGATGAAGGATTCGAGGACCCCCGTCCATCTCCTTCCCTCGAGCTCCGTGTGGACGGTAAGAATATTGAGGCCCGGTGTGAGAAGAGAGAGGAAATGGCCGGTCAGGGAGGCCTGATCGGTTCCCGCGATGCCCACCATCTCATCGAGTGTGGGAAGGGTCGAAGGGACCTGAAGGGTCCTGGAGCGATATCCTTTGAATATGGGATAAAAGGGGGATGAGCCCCGCGTATCGCTCGAATAGACGATCCCATGGTCGTCAAAATACTCGAGGGCATGGCTGTTTATCATCCATCCCGGAGCCGCGAAGGAGAGGGGAGGAATTCCCGCAAGATCCCGGTAGGCGGTGAAAGCCTGGTCAAGCTCCTTTTCCGTCCTCCTTGTGTCCATCTCTTTTATGCGGTCATGCCAGTAGACGTGGTCGAGCCCATGGATTCCCGTTTCGTGGCCTTCAGCCATGATCCTGCGAAAGAGGGCGCCGTTCTTCTTCCCTATAACCGGTCCCGGCAGGAGAAGACCGTACATGAGGGTCTTAATGCCATAAGTGGAGATTACGCCGACCCGGCCCGCCTTCTTCAGAAAACCTTTGCGCGTAAATACCCGTTTCACGGTCCGACCTGTATGGTCTTTTCCCATGGGAACAAAAAAACTCGCCTTAATCCCATATTTATGAAAGAGATCGAGCAGGACAGGGACACCGTGCTTCATGCCCTCATCCGTATCTACGTCCACCTTGACCCCGATAGTCTTCCCGAGGGATCCGATCTCGACCATATGTCCTCAATTAATGACTATGAATAACCAATTACCATCAGTAACCAGGTCTTTCTTCTCTACTTCAACCTCAACCTTCTCTTCTGCTCCAGTCTCAACCTGCTTTTCTTCCTTCTCCTCAACACCCCGCCTTCAGGTTCGATTCCAGGTAATATTCCAGGGTTTTCCTGAGGGCTGTATCGAGGTCGACCTTCGGCTCCCAGCCGATGATCTCCCGCGCCTTCTTTATGGAGGGGACCCTGCGGTCGATATCCTGGTAGCCTTCTCCGTAGAACTCCTTGGAAAAGACCTCGGTGATCTCTGAGAATTTCGTGAAATGGGCGGTGCTCGGATGGCTCATGAAGAGGGCCTTCAGTTTCTCCGCAAGCTCTTTCACCGTTGCTTCGTTCGCGGGGTTGCCGATGTTGAATATCTGGCCGTCGCACTTGTTGCCGCTGTTTTCTATGATCTTTATGAGGCATTCTATGCCGTCGTCTATATAGGTGAAGCATCTCTTCTGCAAACCGCCGTCCACGAGCCGTATTGGCTCGGCCAGAAGAAGGCTGCTGATAAACTGGGTCACCACGCGGGAGCTGCCCTCCTTCTCCGTGTCTGTGATCAGCTCGTCAAGTTTCGGGCCTATCCAGTTAAAAGGCCGGAAAAGGGTGAATCTCAGGCCTCGCTGAAAACCGTAGGCCCATATCACGCGGTCGAGGAGCTGCTTCGATGAGCTGTAGATCCACCTTTGCTTGTTGATGGGGCCGGTAACGAGCGGGCTTTCATCCTCATCGAATTGCTCTTCCGGGCACATGCCGTACACTTCGGACGTGGAGGGAAAGAGGAGCCGCTTGTCATACTTGACGCAGAGCCTCACGATATTCAGGTTCTGCTCGAAATCGAGCTCGAAGACTTTAAGGGGCTCCCGCACATAGGTGGCGGGAGTGGCGATGGCCACGAGGGGCATTATGACATCGCATTTCTTTACGTTGTATTCAATCCATTCTTTATTTATGGAAATATCGCCCTCGACAAAATGGAACCGCTCGTGTCCGAGGCATGCGTCGAGCTTGTCGTTTCTTATGTCCATTCCGTAAATTTCCCAATCCCGGTCGCTTAAGATCCTTGCGGTCAGGGCATTTCCGATAAATCCGTTCACTCCGAGAATAAGTATTCTCACTGATTGCCTCCTAATATTCTGTTTTTCAAACTATGCCGGACCGCGAAGGTTTCGCCGCCCATCTCGTCTTCTCCATCGAGTTGCACCGTGACAAGCTTAAGGGCGGTACCGCCCGCGTTTACCAGAAGAGGGTTTTCCGACAGGACCTCTCCGCTTTGTGCCCCTGCCGCCACCGGGATTGAAAGCTCCGGCTGCGCCCTCCAGATGTAAAGCTTTTTGCCGTCCATCCACGTAAAAGCGCCTGGATAAGGGTGGGTCACCGCCCTCACAAGGTTATATACGGACCTGCCGTCCTTCTCCCATGAAATGAGCCCGTCTTCCGGTCTTCTCCCCCCGAAATAGGTGGAAGGTCCGAGATCGGCCTGTTTCATGCGGGTAAAAGTCGTGTCCCTGAGCTTCGGAAGTATTTCTTTCACAAGGGGTCCCGCTTCTTTGATCATTTTGAGGAACAAAGTATGGGCCGTATCATCGGGAGAGATAGGAATGGTCTTTTGGGTCACAATATCTCCCGTATCAGGCTTCTCTTCCATGAAGTGGAGGGTGAGGCCCGTCTCCGTCTCACCCTTTATGAGCACCCAATTTACGGGGCACCTGCCCCTGAAACGGGGAAGAAGAGAGCCGTGGAGATTGAATGCGCCCGTAGTCGGGATATCGAGTATTTCTTTCGGTATCATATTGCGGTAATAAAAGGAGAAGATCACATCCGGCTTAAGGCCTCTGATGAGAGAGGCCCACTTCGGGTCTCTCAGCGTCTCCGGGGTGTACACGGGAATAGCGTGCTCTTCGGCGAGGGTCCGGGGGGTCTTGAACCATACCTCTTCCTCCGGATCGTCTTCATGGGTGAAAAGGCAGGATACCTCTGCTCCGAAGTCAAGAACTTCTTTAAGGCAGGAATAGCCGATCTCGTGATATGCGAAGACTACAACCCTCACGACAATTCCTTTTTCACGATAAATCTGGGGCGCCGCCGCACCTCCTGAAAAATTCTCCCGATATATTCTCCGATAACGCCGAGGGCAAAAAGAAGAATACCCATGAAGAAGAAGAGTATGGCGAAGAGGGTGAAGACACCTTCCGATTCCGGGCCGACCACAAACCGCCTGATCACGAGGAATACGGCGAAAGCGAGGCCGAGGATCGCAATGATCATGCCGAGGATGCCGATAAATTGGATAGGCAGCAAGGAGAAGTTGGTCATGAGATCGAAATTGAGTCTCAGAAGCTTGAAGGGGCTATATTTGGAGGTGCCCCTCTTCCTCTCCTCATGGGCCACCTCTATCTCTACTATTTTTTTTGCGAAGGTGGCGGCCAGGGCGGGAATAAAACTGGATGACTCGGGACACATATTTATGTAATCGATGATGTTCCGCTTGTATGCCCTGAGCATGCAGCCGTAGTCCCTGAGCTTCACTCCCACGAGACGGGAGGTAATCTTGTTTACAAAATAGGAAGGAAGGGTCCGGAGGAATGAGTCCTTCCGGTCTTTCCTGTACGTTCCTACTACCTCGTAGCCCTCTTCCATCTTGGCCACGAGCTTGGGTATCTCCTCGGGAGGGTTTTGAAGGTCGGCATCTATGGTGATAATGATTTCTCCGAGGGCGATCTCGAACCCGGCGAAAAGGGCCATATGCTGGCCGTAGTTGCGGTTGAACTCGAGGACCCTTACCCCTTCATATTTTTTGTGAAAATCTTCCAGGATACGCTCCGTATTGTCCGTGCTGCCATCGTCGATATAGATGATCTCGTACGTCCTGCCCGTGCTCTCGAGGGTTTTAAAAAGCCTGGCCTGAAGCTCCTCCAGGGATTCCTGCTCGTTAAGCACCGGAACCAGTACCGAAATATATGGCTTATCTTCCATCTTTCCTCACGTAGAAGGTAAAATATTCTCTCTCGTAACGCGCCTTTCCCACTGCGGCAAATCGGGTTTCAAGGTCCCTGCGGATATACTGATCCTGCCCGTCTTCAATTATGAGCAGTATATCACGTTTGCCGTCTTTTATCTCTTTTAAGCTGAAAAAGGTCTGAATCGGTTTGCCGACGTAATATATAATGCCCGCGGAGCTGAACCCGTAGGTGTAGACATCTGCTTCCTGAATGCGTGTCTTGAGCTTGTCGGTCAGCAGGCGGGGCGATTTGTATGCAGCGTCCATAACAGGCATATAAAGGGCGCCGTAAAAGAGCCCGGCCACGGCAAGGTAGGTAAAAAAGGAGTAGAGGGCCGGCTTATCCGCCTTTTTAATGAGGCTGCCGAGGAACATGGCGCCTGCCGCGGCAAGGAGCCCGATATAGAGATAAATAATGGAGGGGCCGTTTTTAAAAACCCCGATGGTCTCATTCGGCACAATGAAAAAGGCAGCCACGGCCGCGAGGGGAGCAAGAGTCAGCAAAAACGCGAGGACCTTGAGAAGTGACCCCGTCACGGCTCCCGACACCAGGTCCTTCCATTTATCTCTTATATAGAACGCGGTAAGGAGCGCGCATGCCGGGTAGAGGGAGAGAAGATATATGGCCCTTTTGCTCGAGGAGATCTCAAAGAAGAGAAAGGTAACGGCGAACCATATGAAGGGCATCCAATATTTTTTCTTCACCCCGTGGTAAAGGGCGAAAGGCAGAAACAAGGCCCAGGGCATGAAATTGAAGAAGAGTTTATGAAAATAATAGGCGAAAGATTCTATGTGGTCGAAGGCATTCGTATAGCGTGTGATGTTCTGCCTGAAAATGAATTCCTTTATATAGGCTTCTCCGGCGAGAAAGAACCAGATGGAAGCCGCCGCGAGAGAGAGGAGAGAGCCGAAGACGAGAGGAAGGAAAAACCGCTTCATTTCTTTCCTCATGAGCATGAGAACGAACATGACCCCCGCGGGGATCACCAGACCGGCGGGCCCCTTCGTGAGGGTGGCCAGGGCGGCGGGGAGGAAGGCGAGGATAAAAAGTATCCTCCTCCCTTTCGTCATAGCGAGGTAGGCGAGCACTATGGTAAGACCGATAAAAAAGGCGAAGGTCATGTCCATGACCGACTCGCGGGCATTGGAAAGAAACTGGTAGTTTGTGGCAAGAATGGAGGCAGCCAGAAATCCTCCCCAGGGACTCAGCATTACCGAGCCTGCCCAGAAGGTGGCGAGCACGAGACCTGTAGCGGAGAGCGCGGCAGGGACCCGGGAGGAAAATTCGTTCAGGGAACCGCTTATTTTTGAGGCAATGATTATCATCCACGGGTAAAAAGGCGGCTTCTCGAGGTAAGGCTTTCCGTTAAGATAAGGATGGATGTAATCATGGCGCTCCATCATCTCCCTGGCCATTATCGCCTGGCGCGGCTCATCGGGGTCCCAAAGCGCAGTGGCGCCGAGGTTATTGAAGAACAGGATGCCTGAAAGGATGAGGAGCAGCAGTATTTTTGTTTTCATAAATAAAGGATGAGCAATCGATGTGCGCTTGCCGTCACCGCCATAAAAAGGCCGGTAGTTTAAGCAAGTTTTATATTCCAATATCCGACTTTTTTCAATAAACTTTTCCTGAACGTCGATTATTTATATCGAAGTAGCCAAGTATATCAGCCATTTATAAAGTTTTCAACCGACATTTCGGATGGGGGACCATGTCCGGGAAGCCGCGCAATTTAAATGGGAACCCCATAATGGGAACAATCGGGGACAGGGAGATGTCTTCCCCCTCTCCCTTGCGCACGAAGTTATTTGACTTTTATTAATATTTTTTATACCATACTAGTCAGTTAACCTGAGCGAAAAAGGCGTTTTGCGCCCCCATAAATCCTGTACAATACAGATGGCTGAATGGCAGCGACGATTCACATACGCCGAAGCGAAGAGCATAGCAAGGGGAAGCCCTGTATAAACGGGGCGTGGCCGGTCAACACGAGATTCCCGGGTCTGTCCTGGAAAGGCGGGCGTCTAACCGGGAATTCGATTTTTGAGGAGACAAGAGAATGACGAACCGTGGTGAGCCTACCAAAGAAGAGGTATACAAAAATGCGAAGGAACAGCACACTGCCCTCGATAACCGTTTGCAGATGCTTCTCAAGAAGACTTATCTGACGGAAGAAGAGGAAGTGGAGGTAAAGGTCCTGAAAAAGAAGAAACTTTATTTTAAGGACCTCATGGAAAAGGCAGCCGAAGAGTTGAAAAAGGGTGAGGGTTAATTGAAAAAGAGCGGGTCCCACATTTTTGTGGAGGCGCTGAAGGCAGAGGGCATCGACACCATATTTTGTTATCCCGGCGGTGCCACCCTCAACATCACCGATGCGCTCAGTTCTTCGGACATCGTCCAGATGGTGGTACGCCACGAGCAGGCGGCAGTGCATGCGGCGGATGGATATGCACGCGCATCGGGAAAGACCGGAGTCTGTCTCGTTACCTCCGGCCCCGGGGCGACCAATACGGTGACCGGCATTGCCACCGCGTGTATGGATTCGATCCCCATTGTCATCTTTTCATGCCAGGTACCGACCATGCTCATAGGAAACGATGCCTTCCAGGAAGCGGACATCGTAGGCATCACGAGGCCGTGCACGAAACACAGCTACCTCGTGAAAGACGTGAAGGACCTGACCAGGATTGTGAAAGAGGCTTTTTACATTGCCGCGTCGGGAAGACCGGGCCCGGTGCTTGTCGATATACCGAAAGACGTCTCCGCAGCAATGGCTGAGTTCAAATACCCTGACAAGGTGAATATCCGGAGCTATCAACCCACCTATACCGGACATCCGGGCCAGATCAAGAAGGCCATGAAGCTTGTTGCCGCCTCCAAGAAGCCCGTCCTCTATACCGGCGGCGGCATCATCTCGTCAGGTGCGTCCGATGACCTTCGCAAGTTCGCGGAACTCCTCTCCATCCCTGTGACCAATACTCTAATGGGACTTGGGGGCTTTCCCGGAGAACATCCCCTTTTCCTCGGCATGCTCGGCATGCATGGGACCTATGCGGCGAATATGGCAATCACCAATTCGGACCTTATCATTGCCGTGGGCGCCCGGTTTGATGACAGGGCCACGGGAAAGGTGGACGAATTTGCACCCCAGGCGCAGATCATTCATATAGATATTGACCCCACATCGATAAGTAAGAATATCAAGGTCAACGTGCCTATCGTGGGCGACTCGGCGAATGTGCTCAAGAAGATGATTGAGATCGCATCCCACGACAAGGACGATTTCAAGGATTATCCTTCCCGCGTCGCCCCGTGGATCGGCGAAACGGAGGGGTGGAAGAGCAAGTATCCCCTGACTTATTTGAAAGACGGCACCTTAAAGCCCCAGTACGTGATCGAGAGGATTCATGAGATCACCAAAGGACAGGCGATCATCACCACCGAAGTGGGGCAGAACCAGATGTGGACCGCCCAGTTCTATAAATTCCATAAACCGAGAACGTTCCTTACATCCGGCGGGCTCGGGACTATGGGCTTCGGGTTTCCGGCGGCCATCGGCGCCCAGGTGGCCTTTCCCCGCTCCCTGGTAATAGATGTGGCCGGGGACGGCTCCATTCAGATGAACATCCAGGAGCTTGCCACGGCAGTGCAATATAATCTTCCGGTGAAAGTGGTGATACTCAACAACCGTTTTCTGGGAATGGTGCGGCAGTGGCAGGAGCTTTTTTATGAGAAGAGATACACGTGGACGCAGATGCATTACGCCCCCGATTTTGTAAAAGTAGCGGAGGCTTACGGCGCTGCCGGATACAGGATAGAAAAAGAAGAAGATGTGGATCGGACGCTGAAAGAGGCGTTTCGAAACAAACGTCCCACCTTCGTGGATGTCATGGTCAATCCGGAAGAGTCGGTCTATCCCATGGTGCCCGCGGGGGCGCCGCTTCGGGAAATGCTTCTTGTCTAGGAGGTGTGGGTGAGACATATAGTGTCCGTACTGGTGGAGAATGAGTTCGGGGTGCTCTCGAGGGTCTCGGGGCTGTTCAGCGGCCGGGGGTTCAATATAGAGAGCCTTTGCGTGGCTGAAACACTTGATCCCACGATCTCGACCATGACTATTGTAACATCGGGAAATGACGCCATTATCGAGCAGGTGCTCAAGCAGCTTAACAAGCTCATCAACGTGATCAAGGTAATCGATTTTAAAGAAACCGATTATGTCTCCCGTGAGATGGTGCTCGTAAAGGTGAGCGCCGACGAAAAGGTGCGGGAAGAGGTGCTCCGCATGGTGGAGATTTTCCGCGGCCGCATTATCGACGTATCGCCCAAGACATATACGATAATGATAACAGGCGATGAAGCCAAAATAGAGGCTTTTCTCGCCCTCATAAAGCCTCTCGGCATAAAAGAGCTGGTGAGGACCGGCCCCATCGCCATGATGAGGGGAGAGAAGACCGTCAAGATGAGAGAAAAACATTCCAAAGGAGGAGAAGAAGATGGCCAAGATGTATTATGACAAGGATGCGGACTTAAGCGTCTTAAAAGGCGTAAAGGTCGCAATCATAGGATACGGAAGCCAGGGACATGCCCAGGCTCAGAACCTGAGGGATTCGGGAGTCGAGGTGATCGTGGCCGAGCTCGAGGGGACCGCGAATTATAAACTGGCCCAGGACCATGGCTTCAAACCTGTAAGCGCGGCGAAAGCATCAAAGGACGCGGGTTTCATTCAGATACTTGCCCAGGACAACCTCCAGGCAAAGCTCTACAATGAAGAGATAAAACAGAACCTGAAGAAGGGTAAGACCCTCGTATTCTCCCATGGCTTCAATATCCATTACAGCCAGATAGTTCCTCCTGCCGATGTGGACGTCATAATGGTAGCGCCGAAAGGCCCGGGGCACCTCGTAAGGCGCGAGTATGAGAGAGGCGCAGGCGTGCCTTCCCTTATCGCCGTATATCAGGATGCATCGAAAAAGGCGAAGAAGAAGGCATTGGCATACGCGAAAGGCATAGGCGCAACGAGAGCCGGAGTATTGGAGACCACCTTTGCGGAGGAGACGGAAACCGACCTCTTTGGCGAGCAGGCAGTCCTTTGCGGTGGCGCGGCAGAGTTGGTTAAGGCGGGATTCGATACCCTCGTCGAAGCGGGCTATCAGCCTGAGATCGCCTATTTCGAATGCCTCCACGAGCTCAAGCTTATTGTGGACCTCATGTACGAGGGAGGCATCTCCTATATGCGCTATTCCATAAGTGATACCGCCGAGTACGGCGACCTCACGAGGGGCAAGCGCGTCATCAACGAAGATACGAGAGAAGAGATGAGACAGATCCTCGATGAGATCCAGACCGGCGAGTTTGCCCGCGAATGGATCATGGAGAATATGTGCGGAAGACCCGTTTACAATTCCCTCAACAGGATCGAGAACGAGCACCTCATCGAGAAGGTGGGCGCCGGTTTACGAAGCATGATGGGATGGATCAGGAGAAAAGGTTGAGAGGATCGTTAATTGCAAGGGAGGGACTGCGCTTCATAGTCCCTTCCTTTCTTCTTTTTGCACTCTTTGCGATGCTCCGATACCCGACTCTCTCGCTGATATGTTTCCTTTTTCTGGTATTTTTTGTCTTTTTTTTCCGTAATCCGAAGCGTACTGCAATCGATGAGCCCGACGCCCTCCTCTGCCCCGCTGACGGCAGGGTAATGGAGATCAGGGATGTGATCGACAGGGAATTTCTCGACGGAGAGCGGAAGAGGATAGCCATATTCATGTCTCCCCTCGATGTCCATGTGAACAGGGCCCCCTGCGCGGGAAGGGTGGTCACGGTACAGCACCGGGACGGCGGTTTTGCGGCGGCATTCAAGAAGGAGACCGATCAGGTGAACGAGAGGAATTTTATCCTCCTCGACAACAACAAGGAAAGGGTCCTCATCGTCCAGATTGCCGGCTTTCTGGCCCGTCGTATCACGTGCTGGGTCAAGCCGGGTGATGAGATACAGAAGGGGCAGCCCGTGGGGATAATCTCCTTCGGCTCGAGAGTCGACATCTACCTTCCAAAGGGATATGAACCCATGGTAGACTTACAGGAGAGGGTCAGGGCCGGGATTACGGTGGTGGCGAGAAAGAAGCCGGAGGGAGTCCGGACGCTGTCCTGAAAACCGATGGAAGGACCGGATTTACGCAAGGGCCTTCCGTGAAAAGGGGGACGAAAATGAGAAGAAGAAAAGGTAAAGGCATATATATTCTCCCTAACCTGCTTACATCGTGCAGTCTCTTTGCCGGCTTTTATTCGATGATCGCGACGATCGACGGGAAATTCAGCCACGCGGCGATCGCCATATTCATATCTGCAGTTTTCGACATGCTCGATGGCAGGGTCGCGCGAATGACCAATTCAAGCAGCCGCTTCGGTGTCGAATTCGATTCCCTTTCCGATGTGATCGCCTTCGGGGTCGCACCGGGTCTGCTTGCCTATATGTGGGCATTGAAAGGGTACGGAAGGTTCGGCTGGCTCGCGGCATTTCTCTTTGTGGCATGCGGGGCGTTGAGGCTCGCCCGTTTCAACGTCCAGGTAGACAACGCGCAAAAGAAGCATTTTCTCGGCCTTCCCATTCCCGCAGCCGCCTCGGTGATCGCAGGAAGCGTTCTGTTCTACGGGTGGCTCGGTTTTTCGGGAGAGCTGAAAATGGGCGCCATGCCCTTCCTTGTCTATATCCTGGCCTTCCTGATGGTGAGCGATGTCCGTTACTACAGCTTTAAAGACATGGGCTTTTTCAAAGGCAGGCCCTTCCGCTCTACGGTGGTGGCAATCATGCTCCTCGTGATTTTTGCCATCGAGCCCCAGGTGAGCCTTTTTGCGGGGCCCATTCTGTACGCACTTTCAGGGCCGGTCTATACCCTCTTGAGGAGAAAGAAAATCACTCTTGAGAGTGAGTCTCATCACCAGAAAGAAGCGTTATCAGATCGAGATGGTCGTTGATGTTTCCTTCGATGCCGATCTCACAATT